>JAGODA010000047.1 GCA_017998475.1 Spirochaetota bacterium
TCGCAGGACTTCGAGGCCGCTCCCGGCGAGAAATGGGAATACGCCAGCCCCACGCCGAACCTCCTGATGGCCATATTGAAGAACACCATGAGCGCCGCCGAGTACGACCGCTACCCGTGGGACAGACTCTTCAACGTCATCGGCATGAAGAACGCCGTGTGGGAGCGCGACGCGGCGGGCACCTTTGTGGGCTCGTCGTACGTTTTCGCCACGCCGCGCGACATGGCCAAGTTCGGCTACCTCTTCCTTAACGACGGCATGTGGGAGGGGAAGCGCATACTCCCCGAGGGCTGGGTGCGCTACAGCACGACGCTCGCGCCGGCCTATCTTAAAACGAAGCTCGACGCCGAGGACCGCAAGGACGCCAACTACGGCGCGCTGTGGTGGCTCAACATGGGTGTTCCCGAGATGGACCTTCCGCCCGTGTATCCCGACGCGCCGCGCGACATGTTCATGGCGCTGGGGCACTGGTCGCAGATGATCTTCGTCATCCCGTCGCTCGATGTGGTGATCGCCTACACCGGCGACACGCGCGAGAAGCCCAGTTTCGACCGCAACCGCTTCCTCAAGATGATCATCGACAGCATCGGGAAATAGGGGGACATCATGAAAAAGATTGTGAAGATAGCGCTCATTCTGCTGCTGGTCGTCATCGTGGGCATCGGCGCCTGGGTGGCGGCGAACTGGAAGGACATAAGCGCCTTCCTGCCCATGGCCTCGGCCGCCTACGCCAAGTTCATGTGCTCGAGCATCTTCGTGGAGGGCAAGACCGAGGAGGCCGCGCGCAACTGGTCGCGCCTGTCGCTGCCGGTTTCGAGCTGCGAGATCGATTACACGAAAAAGACCGTTACGGTGAAGGGGCTCGGCCGCGAGAACACGGCCCGTTACAAAGGCGCGCGGTTCGGCTGCACCATAGAATAACCCGCGGACACGCCCTCGTCGGCACGGGTGCGGCGCGTTTCGCCGCGCCCGGCTCCGTCCCTCCCGCCACTGACGCATTCCACGATAGTCGCGATTCCCATGGTATGATGCGTGTGCACGCACGCGAAGCCGTGCGCCGCGAAACGCGCCTCGAGCGTTTCGGGATCGATGAAGGTTTGAATCGTCTTCGAGAGATAGCGGTACGCGGTGAGCCTTCCCGACACCATCCAGCCCACCACGGGAAGGACCCGTTTCAGATAGAGGTGATGCAGGCGCGCCGGGAGGCTCCGCTCCGGGCGCGTGAGCTCGAGTATGAGGAGCGTCCCGTGGTCTTTTAAAACGCGCTTCGTCTCGCGGATGAAGTTGTCGAGGTCGGGGATGTTGCGTATGCCGAATGCGATGGTGAGCATGTCGAAGGAGTCGTCCCGGAACGGCAGGCGGCTGGCGTCGGCCACCACGGCGCTCCCGCGGATGGCCCCGCGCCGTATTCCGCGTTCTATCATGGCCGGGCAGAAATCGAGCGACACCACGCGCGCGCCCTTTTTTGAAAGCGCCTTCGAGAGGTCACCGGTTCCGCAGCAGAGGTCGAGAACGGCCTTTCCGGCGATGTCGCCGAGCGAGCGCACGGCGCTGCGCCGCCAGGCCACGTCGATCCCCATGGAGAGGATGCGGTTGAGCCGGTCGTAGGCAGGAACAATGGAAGAGAACATGGCGCGGATGAAGCGCTTCTTTTCCTCGGGGCTCTCGTTGTCGATCTCGTAGCGCAGGCTCACCATTACGCGTAGCTCCTGATCGTCCGGTACTCGGAATCCCGCTGTACCGGGACCCTGCCCGCGGCCGAGATGACACGGACCATCCCCTCGCGGTCGGCGGTGGTCTCGACCCCCGTGGCCTTCACCACCACCTCCTCGGTGAGCACCCCGCCCATATCGTTCGCGCCCATGGCGAGCGCGATCTGGGCGAGCGCGTGCCCCTCGGTGAGCCATCCAGCCTGGATGAAGCGGATATTGTCAAGATAGATTCGCGCCACGGCAACCACCCTCAGGTAGTCGACGCCGGTGGCGGGCGCGGTGTCGGCCATGCGGGTGCGGGCCGGCGAAAAGCTCCAGGGGATGAAGGCGCGCAGTATGCCCGTTTCGTCCTGTACGGTGCGCACCACGTCCAGGTGCTCGACGCGCTCCTCGAGCGTTTCGCCGAGCCCGTAGGTCATGGTGGCCGATGACTTGAGCCCCGCCGCGGCGAGCGCACGCATCACCTCCACCCATTCGTCCTTCGTTATCTTGTTCGGGCTGACCATCCGGCGCACGCGGTCCACCAGCATGTCGGAGGCGCCCGGCATGGAATCGAGCCCGGCGTCCTTCAGCGCGGCGATGACTTCGGCGACGGGGATGCCATGGCGGCGCGCCAGGTGCACCGTCTCCGCGGGCGAGAAGCTGTGCAGGTACATGGAGGGAAAGCGCTCCTTTACGGCGCGGAGCATGGCGCGGCACTCGTCCAGGCCGAACTCGGGATCGAGCCCCCCCTGCAGCATGACCTGCGTGCCGCCCGCGCGCGCGAGCTCGTCGACCTTGCCGAGCACCTCGTCGATCGTCATGCGGTAGGGCTCGATAAGCCCCGCGCGCGCGTGGTAAGCGCAGAAGGCGCAGGCCGCGGTGCACACGTTGGTGAAGTTTACGATGCGGTCCACGATGAAGCCCACCTCGTCCGAGGGATGGGCCATCCTCCGCCGCGCGTCGGCGAGAAGGCCGAGCCGGGGGAGGTCGTACGAGAAGAGCGCCAGGGCGTCGGAGCGGTCGATCCGCGCGCCGGAGAGTATTTTTTGTTCGAGGTGGTCGTTGTGTGCGTTCATGGCGTTCCGCGGCCTACCATGCGGTATGACGGCGGAGATGCAGTGTCAATAGAAAAACACCGGTGATATACATGAGGTAACAATGTATCAAATGTACCGCATTTTGCGAAAAAAATAACACCCGGCGCATGTAGAGACAACCTATGCTCGGAAAACTACGGCTCGAGCCCGACGCCGTCATGGGCCTCGACCTTTCCGGAGACCGGGAACGGGCCCTTCGCCGGGCAGAGCACGTAGCCCTTGCGGAACGCCTTTTCGCCGACGATCGACGCGAACCTGTCCAGCGCCGCGATATCGCCCGCGTCCGGCAACTCCTTCATCTTCGCCTCGATCGCCGTGAACACCCCTCCCCGTTCGATAATAAAATCGACTTCGTGACCGTCGCGGGTGCGCCAGAACCACAGCGGCGGCGATACGGGCTCGCGTTTAAGCAGCGAGCGGAAAACCTGGTTGAAGGCATAGGTCTCCCAGACCGCCCCGGCGAGCGGCGAAGCTACGAGATCGTCCCACGAGCGAATGCCCAGCAGGTGAACAAGAAGCCCCGTGTCGCAGAAATACACCTTGGGTGACTTGACGAGCCGCTTCCCCATGTTTCTGAAATACGGCTCGAGCGGATGGACGATGCCGGAGGCATTGAGAACCGACAGCCACGACCTGACGGTGTTCGGCGCGATACCGACGTCACGCGCCAGGTCGGAGAGCGACAGGCTTTGCGCCGTCCGCAGGGCGAGCGAACGGAGCAGGCGGTTGAAATCGGAAAGGCTGGTTACATTGATCACGTTGCGGACGTCGCGTTCCAGGTACGTGGCGGTATATGAAGGATACCAGTCGGCGGGTTCGGCAACGGCGCCGGCGTGCACCGCCGGGTAGCCTCCGCTCATGATATAATCCCTCACGCTGATCTTCGCCGCGCTTCGAATCTCCTCCACCGAAAGCGTCATGAGCGTGATAACGCCGCACCGGCCGGCCAGGCTTTCGGAAACATTGTGCATCAGGCCGAACTGCTGCGAACCCGTGAGATAATAGCGGCCCGGCTTGGTCTTCGCGTCGACCGCGATTTTCAGGTGACGGAACAGACCCGGCGCGTACTGCACCTCGTCGATAATACATGGCGTTGCCAGGGAGGCGAGAAAATCAGCCGGCGCGTTCCGCGCCCGGAGCGCCGCGGCCGGATCGTCGAGCGTTACGTACGCCGTATCGGGAAAGCAATGCCGCAGCAGGCTCGTCTTCCCGGTCTGTCTCGCCCCGGTGACGAGGACGACGGGAAACTGTCGCGCGTATCGCCTCAGCAAAGGTTCAGTATTTCTTGAAAACCACATGCGATAATTTTGCATTCGGATTGCAAATTTGTCAAGTAAAAATTATCGCCGGAGAGTCTCCCCGATCTCTCCGCGAAAAGCGCCCGCACCGCACGCTCGATGCGCCCGCGCGCGTCCTCCACCTCGCCCAGCGGCACCGTTCCCAGGGTACACTCTTTAGCGCAGAGCGCGGCCACGGAGATAGTTCGGGAAGGGCCTTACCCGACGATTCCCGGCGCGTTTCCGGCCATTTCAGCTTCCCACTTCCGCATGAGCCCTTCCATTCGCTCCGCCACCTCGGGCATGTTCTGGGCCAGGTTATAACTTTCCCCGGGATCGGTCGAGAGATCATAGAGAAGCGGCCACTCGCCGATCCTGGCTTTTCCCACGCCTCCCCATTTCTTGTTGGTCGGCAGGGGATACTTGTAATGGTTTATCATCCGGTAATATTTGTACGAACCGTTGCGCACGCCCTCGAGATCGTCATGGTGATAAAAATAGAGCGTCTCGTGAGGCGTCGTTCGACTTTTTCCGGTAAGCAGTCCCGTAATATTCTTTCCGTCTATTACACGGTCCACCGGCGCGTTCACCCCGGCAATCGCCAGAAGGGTCGGAAAGATGTCGAGGATGGAGGCCATCTCGCCGCACCGGGAATTCGGCCGTATGCGCCCGGGCCATTTCGCGATCAGCGGGACGCGGAAGCCTCCCTCGAAGCTCTGCCCCTTGCCGCCGCGAAGACCGCCCGCGCTGCCGTTATACCACGGCCCGTTGTCGCTTGAGAAGAATACCAGGGTGTTCTGTTCGAGCCCCCTGTCGCGAAGGGCGTCCAGCAGTTTGCCCACGTAGTGGTCCAGCTCCTCCACCACGTCGCCGTACAGGCCGCCGCGGGATTTGCGGCGGAACTTCTCCGACGGGTGCAGGGGCCTGTGCGGAGCGTTATACGGCAGATACAGGAAAAACGGCCTCCCGTCCCGTTCATCGAGGTATTTTATCGCCTCCTCGGTGTATATCCGGCTGAGCTTCGCCTGGTCGTCGCCCTGGATATTTTCTTCGATCTGCGTTTTCCCCCGGTAAAGGGGGAAGGGGTCCTGGCCGTTGCTGTAGGGCACACCGAAAAACCGGTCGAAGCCGTTGTTCTCCGGGTGATACTCGGGATACAGGCCGAAATCACCGATATGCCATTTCCCTATGGCCCAGGTCTGGTAGCCCGCCTCGCGCAGGGCTTCGGCGAGGGTGATCTCCCCGGTCGGGATGCCGTTTATGGAGCTTTCCTTGCCCATGTCCGCCAGTCCCATTCTGGAGAAAAGGTGTCCAAGCTGTTTCGACACCCGAAAGCCCAGCTTTCCCTTCCGTCCCTCCCAGAGCGGGAAATCGAGCCCAGAGCGCTGCGGATACCGCCCCGTCAGAAGCCCGTATCGCGCTGGCGAACACAGGGCGTTACAGGAGTAGAAATCGGTGAAGGTGACGCCCTCCCGTGACAGCCGGTCGATATTGGGCGTCCTGACGGCCCTGCTTCCGTAACAGCTCAGGTCGCCGTAGCCGAGATCGTCCGCGTAGATAAACACGATGTTCGGCAGCCGGCCCCCGAATCCGGGAACGCGTCCCAGAGGCTTCACCGGGAGCGCATTGATGGGCGGCTCGTCGGCGGCGCACCCGGCGAGGGGAGCGAAGGAGGCGGCAAGCAGCCCGGCGGCGCCCAGTTCAAGCAGTCGTCTTCGGGAACATTTAAGGTCGTCTCCCCCTGAAAAAGCCGAAGGATTAAGTGGAAATGGATTCTTCATGGGCATTCTCCAGTTGTGGTGTATGCGGCAGGGTCACATTTTAAATTCACCGAGAGGCGTGAAGGTCATCTTCGACTGGAGCTTCTTGACATTTTCGATATCGCCTCTTCCGTAAAACATGGTCCTCCCGATCATCCAGACCAGGTTTGTAGGAGAATCGATCCTCTTCACGCCGGCCGGAAGAGTACCCTTCCAGCCGGGCCCCGCCAGCGCGAAGTAGCCCTCGCCGCTTCCCGTTGCCCTTTTGCCGATAAAGGCGAAAGCGTTGGTATACGAGTCGTTGAACTGGAGCGAATAATAGCGGCCGTCGGTTTCGGGTACGTGGATAATAACGGGCTCTTTACTCAAATCAAACCATCCGGACGAGTACAAGGTATCCACATTCATCCTGACGATAACCCTGTCCTCCTTTTTCGCCGTGGGCGTCCTGTGGGTATGACTCACCCGGTTCATGGGCGCCCTCCCCTGGTCGGTGACCGTTTCGACGCCGGTAAGTCTGTGCCGGGCGATTTCCATGATAACCCGGGGGATGAAGTAGACGACGGGGACTACCATCACCACGGCCGTAACAAGCGTCACGGCGACAAAGAGCGTCAGTGCTGAAGAATTCTTCTCTCTTGCAGTCATCATCATTCACCTCCTTCCCGCGCGGCATCCAGGCGCTCTATTGGCGGTATCGCCCATTTAAGCTCCAACAATTCCTTTTTCGGCAGGTACGTTCGCAGGCTGATCGTGAACTCCCCTTTTGGCGTCGGCAGCCAGTTGGAAAGCTTGCCCGGCGGCGCCTCGTGCTGGATGATGATATCAAGGGATCGGTCGTTATTGAAAACCAGCCCCCTGCTGCGGTCGCTCAATGAATACCGGTCGAGCTGATTGGGCACGAGCCATCCATCCCGGTCGTAGACGGTAAGGGACCAGAAGGCGTCTACCGGCGGCAGACCGCCGGCTTTGAACCTGATGCGGTACCGGTGCCTGCCGTTGAGCTTCTTTCCCTCGTTGTCGAAAAATCCATGAAAAAACATCGCTTCCTCGGGAATGGGGTTTCCCAGGGAGTGGACGGCGACCGCGGCCCGCAGGAGATAGTTGGAGCCGAAATTCCCCGTCCGCATGCTGACCCGCCAGTGATTGAGTACAACACCCCGGTTCTCCGATTTCCACCGTATGATCGCCAGGCTGAGGGGCACCGACAGGATGATTCCCGCGAGCACGCCCAGAACGATAATTGTTCTTTTCCTGACCGGCTTCATTTCTTTCCTCCCTGCGCCCTCTCTTGAACAAGCCGATCTCCTGGCACCGTGGTTCGCCGCGCGCGGAAAGGATAAGGGCGCGCGGGACACGTTAGACCGGTCATGCCGAAAACCGCCTGCCTCGGCTGATTATGCGGCAGTTCCCGCCGCCTGTCCACCGGATATATAAATCAGGAACAAAATTTTAATTGCCGCCCGGCGGAAGGCCCGGAAGGGAGAGGCGTGGTACTCACCCGCCGCCGGGTTTTTCCGGGGAGGTCTCGCGGTACTTCGCTGGAGAGATCCCGACGTGTCTCAGGAACGCGCTGTAAAAAACCGATTGTGTGTTGAACCCGACAGTGAAGGCGATTTTAATGATGGATTCCCGGGGCCGCTCTTCGATAAGCCTTTTCGCCTCGTCCACCCGGTAGGTGTTGACGAATGAATTGAAGTTCATTTTCATGCTGATGTTCAGCAGCTCGGAAAGCTGATGGGGGGATATGAGCAGCTTCGCCGCGAGAGATTTCAGGCTGAGCCCGGGATCGTAATACACCTTCTCGGTCTCCATGAGGTCGAGAAGCCGTTCTTTCAGGACGTTCTGGTCGAAGTTTTTCAGCAGGGACCGCTCGTACTGGCTCTTCTTTATCTCCCTCCTCATCAGATTGAGGAACTCCGGATACCGGAGCCCGATTATCAGCCACGATACGATATGCAGGCTCACGAGTGAAATGGAAATCCTGAAAAAGGCGATGTCGCCGCTCAGCAGCCCGTAGATGACCATTCCCGCGACGACAATGGCGGACGCAAGAATGACGACAAAGGCCGTTTCGATCCTCGTATTCCTGATGGAGCGCATTCTGAAAATACCGGCCTTGTGAAAAATTACCGCCATATAGGCGAATATCGAAAACAGGCCCGCAAAGTCGTAGGCGTAGGGAACGGATACCAGGAAAAAGCGGGCCCTGGCCGAATCCAGCGAAACTCCGTACGCCTGCGTCGCCCCGACGGCCAGACGCATCATCACCGATACGATCGCCGGGACAAAGTGCAGCATCCGCCCGCGCGTGAAGACGGCCCTGCGTCCCACCACCTGTTGCAGATACAGATACAGTGAGGGCCCCACCAGGAACTTGCTGAAGGCCACCGGCTGCGCGCCCAGGGCCATATTCCTTCCCAGGGGGCCGAGAAAAAGATACGCCTGGAACAGCATTACGGCCATGCCGAAAAAGAAGAGCAGTAAAAACACCTTTCGTGCGTTTAAGGGCCGGTTCAGCACCTGGGAAAGGGCCAGAATCAGCGATATGCCGCTTCCCAGAAAAATAATGTGATCAGCTATGGTTTCTACCACCGGGACCATCCGCTTGATTCCCTAAAAACAATTACGTCGCTCCGCCATGCCACCCTGCGCCGTACGTTCAGACAATTATACGCCGGCTCCGGGACCCGCCGGGCGCGTCGACCAGTGGAGGGACTCGAGGGAATCATCACACGGTAGAGCACCCCGGTCAATTGTTTCTTCGGAGTCCGCCGCTCACACCGGCAAGGGTCCACGGCGGGAGTTGGAAGGGCACTAAGTTAAAATGGGTAGCGCGGAAAAATGATACATCACGACAAGAGGAATTGCGTTATCCACCAGGATCGACCTCACCTGTAATACCGTATCTCTCCCACCGGCGGGACGAGCCCCATCTCGCCCGCCTGCGCGTAGTAGTACGCGAGCGCGCTCTTCAGCTCGTCGGTGAACTCGAAGCGCAGCAGCCGGTAGTAGGTGTCGATGTCGTAGGCCACGTCGGGATACTTCGCGCGCGCCGCGTCGATGAGCGCGCTTCGCTCCGACTGGAGGCAGGCGAGCGAATTACGGTACGATTCCACCACGCGATCGATATCCGCGCGCATGCTCAGCGCGGCGGCCGCTCCGACCAGAAACACGGCGAAGACCACCGGGTGCCCTGTCTTCCGCAGCCACAGGTCTCCCAGGTCGTAGGTATAGGGGATCGGTTCGGCCTCGTGCATCATGGCCTCGTTGCCGATCACCAGGGCCGCGTCGATTTCCGAAAGCGAGGGCCGCGGCGGCGACGGCACGTAGGCGGGGCGCACGCCGTAATGCCGCTCCAGGAGCATCTTCAATAAAACCACCGAGGTCTGCGACGCGGAGGAGAGGCCGAGCGTGCGCCCGTCGAGCTCCTCGATCGGCACGCGGCTTACCAGCACCACCGAGCGGACGTAGCCGATCGAGGAGAGGCAGAAGCCGGGGAGGATGAACGCGCCGCGGACGTCCGCGTACGCGGCCGACGAGACCGGGCTCATGTCGAGCGCCCCCTCGCGCATCATGGCGTTCAGCGCGCTCGGGTACGCCGGGACGACCTTCACGCCGTCCAGCGGGCTTTTCGTCATCATGTGATGATAGAAGGGATAGCAGTTGAGGTAGTCGATATAGCCGAGCTTCATGAAGGCCCCCCTGTTCAGTAGGCCGCCGTGGCGCGCACGGGCGTCATCCCCGCGTTCTCGATGATCCTCCGCAGGCGCTCCTCGGAGCCGACGTCGTCGGTCGTCGCGCCCGCGGCGTGCACCACCTTCTCGTAGTGGTAGGTGGCGCCGATGTCGTCCACGCCGAAGTGGAGCATCACCTGCGCGAGCTTCTCGCCCAGGTACATCCACAGCCCCTTGAGGTGCGGGATGTTGTGCAGAAACACGCGCGCGGTCGCGTAGACGCGCACGTGGTCGAAGCCCGTGGCCCGCCCCTCCACCGCGAGCGCCGTGTTTTCGGCATGAAAGGGGAGCGGCACGAAGGTCTTGAAGCCCCCGGTCTCGTTCTGGAGATCGCGTATGCGCGACAGGTGGTCGGCGATGTGTGAAGGTTTTTCAACGTGATTGTAGAGCATGGTCGCGTTGGTCTTCAGGCCCGCGCGATGCGCCTCGCGCATAACGGAAAGCCAGCGATCGCCGGAGATCTTGCGCGGCGCGATGCGGCCGCGCACGCCGGGATCGAAGATTTCGGCCCCGCCCCCCGGAAGCGCGCCAAGGCCCGCGTCGATCATCGCGCGGAAGAGCTCGGGGACGCTCATGCCGGCGCGACGCGCGAAATAATCGTACTCGGTGGCGGTGAAGGCCACTATGAAGAGGTCCGGCTTAACCCGTTTGACGCGCCGGAGCATCTCCAGGAAATAATCGAGCGGGAGGGCCGGATTGAGCCCCCCCACGATGTGCACCTCGTCGATGCCGAAATCCGCGGCGCGGCGCACGCGCTCCTCTATTTCGTCGAGCGAAAGCGTGAAGGCGCCCTCGTCGCCCTCGTCGCGCGAATAGGCGCAGAGCGGGCAGCGCAGCTCGCACACGTTGGTGTAGTTGAGGTTCATGTTCACGCCGTAATAGGCCTTATCGCCGTTCGTGCGTCGCCGCACGAAATCGGCGATATGACCGAGCTCCACGACGTCGGCCGTCGTGAGCATGGCCATGGCGTCGTTTTCGCCGACGGGCGTCTCCGACAGCACCTTTTCGGCGACGCGGCGGAGGACGGGGTTGTGTATCATGTCTATGTTCATCATGTGAGACTGAAGGCGACATTATTTGAAAGCGACATTACCCAATGTCGCTTTCGCTTTCAATCTCCCCCCCATTCCGGAAAAAGATCGTGCCGTATTTCGAGCAGGTTAAGCACCTTCCCCACGGTGAAATCCACGACGTCGTCGATGGTGCGCGGGCGCGCGTAGAAGCCGGGCACCGGCGGCACGATGTCGGCCCCGGCGTCCCTGGCGCGGAGCATGTTCTCTATGTGCGAACGGGCGAGCGGCGTTTCGCGCGGGACGAGCACGAGCCGGCGACGCTCCTTGAGCGCGACGTCGGCGGCGCGGGTGATGAGCGAATCGGCGTAGCCCGAGGCGACGGCCGAAAGGGTTTTCATGGAGCACGGCGCGATGACCGCGGCGTCGAAGAGGAAGCTCCCGCTCGCGGGCGGGGCGAAGAGATTGTCGTTCGCGTATTCCGAAAGGCGCGAGAGGTCGAGCTCGGGCCGACGGCGCGCGATGAGGGCCGGGAGCGTACGCGCGCGCGCCTCCTCGCCTCCGATCTCGTACTCGATGATTCCCCACGCGGCGGCCGAAACGACGGCCCCTACGGCCCTCCCCGCGCCGAGCAGCTCCTCGATCAGGCGGATGCCCAGTATCGCGCCGCTCGCGCCGGTTATTCCGATTATGTACATGGAAGCAGTCTAGCCCTGATCGACGTACACATCGAGAAATGTGCCGATGAAGAGGACGGGCGCGACATAGCGGTTGAGCTCGAAGAAGCGCCCGATGGCCGACGCCGGGTCATCGCCCCGCGCAAGCCGCTGCTGCGCGGTGAAGATCACCGCGACGCAGGCCACGCCCACCCAGTATCCGATTCCGCGCCGCGCGAGAAATCCCGCGGTCGAAAGGGCCGCGACCGCCGCGGCGTAGGAGACGGCCGATGCCGCGAGCGTGCGCTCCACGCCGTAGCGGGCCGGAAACGAGTACAGCTTCTCCTCGCGGTCGAAGTCCACGTCCTGTATGGCGTAGACCAGGTCGAGGCCCGCGATCCACAGCATGATGGCCGCGCCGAGAATTATGGGCAGCGCGTCAAACTCGCCGGTAACGCCGATGTAACCGCCGATCGGCGCCGCCGCCTCGACGAGCCCGAGATAGTAGTGCGACGACGAGGTAAAGCGCTTGAAGTACGAATAGGTGGCGAGCATGGCCACGGCGACGAACGAAAGATAGAAGCAGAGCGTGTTGAGCATGTACGCCGCGAAGATGAGCACGAGCGAGGCGGCCGCGCCGTACACGAGCACTTCCGCCGGACCGGCGTCCCCGCGGGCAAGTATGCGGTCCTTCGTGCGCGGGTTGCGCCGATCGATCTCCATGTCGATAACGCGGTTGAACGACATGCCGGCCGTGCGCGCGGCGACGAGCGCGACCGTCACCCAGACCCAGTCCATAATGGAGCCGCCCCCGGCGAAGAGCAGGCCGAGGTAGGCAAAAGGCAGCGCGAACAGCGTCTGCTCGATCAATATCATCTCGGAGAATTTTTTAAAATCCATAGTCCTTCCACCGTTCGGTTACTCGTTTCTTCACTTCGTCGGACATCGTTATCTCGTCGGGCCAGTCGCGTCCCATGCCCTCCTCGCGCGTCTTTCGCGTGGCGTCGATCCCCATCTTTCCCCCGAAGTTCGCGTAGGGGGCGGAATGATCCAGCGCGTCGAGCGGCCCGCCCGAGAGGACGAGGTCGCGCTGCGGGTCCACGTTGTTGAGGAGCTTCCATACCACGGTGCTGTAGTCGCGCAGGTCGATATCGTGGTCGAATACGGCAATGAACTTGGTCGAGGCCATCTGTCCCATGCCCCACAGCGCGTGGATCACCTTGCGGGCCTGCCCGGCGTGCTCCTTTTTGATCGAAACGAGCGCGCAGTTGTGGAAGACACCTTCAAGCGGCAGCTCTATATCGACGATCTCCGGGGCGATGAGCCGCATGAGCGGCAGGAAGATCCGTTCCGTGGCCTTGGCCATGTAGCAGTCCTCCATGGGGGGCTTCCCGACGATCGTCGCCGGGTAGACGGCGTCGGCGCGCATCGTAATGCAGGTTATATGAAACACCGGGTATATGTCGGCCGGGGAGTAAAAGCCCGTGTGGTCGCCGAAGGGCCCCTCGATCCGCTCGTCGCCGGGATCGATGTACCCCTCCAGCACGAAATCGGACTCGGCCGGCACCAGGAGGTCCAGCGTCTTCGCCTTCACCAGCTCGACCGGCGCCGACTGCAGCCAGCCGGCGAAGAGCATCTCGTCTATATCGGGGGGAAGCGGCGCCGTGGCCGCGTAGGTCACCACGGGCGGCCCGCCGAGCGCCACGGCCGCCTCCATGCGCTCGCCGCGCTCCCTGTACTTGCGGTAGTGGCGCGCGCCGTCCTTGTTGTACTGCCAGTGCATGCCGGTCGAGGCGTCGCCGAATTTCTGCATGCGGTACATGCCGTAGTTCTGCGCCTTCGAGTCCGGGTCGCGCGTTATGACGATCGGAAGTGTGATGAAAGGGCCTCCGTCGTGCGGCCAGCAGGTGAGGATGGGGAGAGCGTCCAGCAGCGGACCCGCCGTGAGCACTTTCTCCTGGCAGGGTGCCTTTTTTACCTTCTTCGGCATGAAGCCCGCGAGCTCCTTGAGCGTAAAGAGCATGCGGAGCTTCTCCATCATACCGGCCGGAGGCTGCATCCTGACCAGCGATTCGATCCTCGCGCCGATTTCGTCGAAATCTTCGCAGTCCAGCGCCAGGTTCATTCTCCGGTAGCTTCCGAAGGCGTTAATGAGCAACGGATACGGCGACCCCTTCACCCTCTCGAAAAGGAGCGCGGGGCCGCCGCTCTTGCTCATGCGGTCGGCGATCTCGGTGATTTCGAAAACTGGATCGACCTCCACGGCGACCCGGCGGAGCTCGCCGAGATCCTCGAGCCGCGCGATGAACTGCCGAAGGTTTTTATATGGCATTGTGCGGTTTTCCGTTCAATTGTTTCCGGCGCGGCGCCGGAAGGGTTAAGCCTAGCCGGAGAGGGTATTTTTTCAACAAAATAATTGAGAAATCCCCCCCGCGGCACACGCCGATAGTATATGCATATACCGGAAAAACGGCGCGCGACCGGGCCGCAAACTTGGCGTTTCCCGGAAGCGGTGCTATATGGTACTTATGATCGCGACCATACTCGGCGGCATCGGCATTTTCCTGATCGGCATGATC
>JAGODA010000403.1 GCA_017998475.1 Spirochaetota bacterium
CCCGGAAAGTGCCGCTCGCTCGGCCAGGCCGAAAAGTCCGCCTTCGAGGCAGAGGGCCGAAGGCCCACCGTGCGCTTCCGCGTGCCCGAGGGCGAAACGGTGGCGGTCGACGACCGCATCAAGGGGCGCGTCGTCTTCGAGAGCGGCAACATCGGCGGCGACTTCATCATCGTGCGCTCCGACGGCGTGCCGGTGTACAACTACATCGTCATCATCGACGACGCGCTCATGAACATCACCCACGTGGTGCGCGGCGAGGACCATCTCCCCAACACCCCCAAGCAGGTGCTCATAGCGCGGGCGCTGGGGCTTCCGGTCCCCGAGTACGCGCACCTCTCGCTCGTGCTGGGAAGCGACCGCTCGAAGCTCAGCAAGCGCCACGGCATCACCTCGGTCGAGGTCTACCGGCGCGAGGGCTATCTCGCCGAGGCGCTCGTCAATTACCTGGCCATGCTCGGCTGGGCCGCGGAGTCGGGCGAGGAGATCCTCGCCGTCGACGAGATCGCGCGCCAGATCGAAATGGGAAACCTCGCGCGAAGCGCCGCCGTCTTCGATTTCCAGAAGCTCCGCTGGATGAACGGGATGTACATCCGCGCCTGCGAGCTCTCCCGCGTTACCGACCTCTTCATACCGCACCTTCACGAGGCCGGCTACGACACCACCGGGCTCGAGCGCGCCTGGCTCGAGCGCGTCATCGACGCGGTGCGCGGCAACTGCGAGGTGCTCTCCGACGTCGCCCGGCACGCCGCGCTCTTCCTCGACGACATCATCGAGCCCGACGCCGAGGCCGCGGCCATGCTTCAGGAGCCCGACTCAAAAACCGTCGTCGCCGAGGCCCACCGGCTCATCACCGGCGAGCTCGACGAGGCCGCCTACGCCGCCGGACTGGTCAACCTGATAAAAAAGAACACCGGCATGAAGGGAAAGAAGCTCTTCATGCCCGTGCGCGCCATGCTCACCGGCTCGCTCCACGGGCCCGAGCTCGACATAACGGTGCCGCTCCTCGGCTACGCGAAGTGCCGCGCGCGCATCGAATACGCCCACGGGCGTTTTTGCGCATGAGGCCGGCGTGCTCGTAGTGCGCGAAAACGGCGCCCGCGCGGGCGACACGCTCTATCTCGCCGGCGAGATCGGCGCGCCGCGCCCGGAGGGCGAACGCGCGGACGACCTGCTGCGCGGAATACGCCAGGTGTTCGTCCCGGCGGCCGTGGCCGACACCGGCGGCGGCGTGCTTGCCGCGGCGGGCGAGATAGCCGACCACGCCGGGCTCGGATTTCGCATAATCAAGGAGGCGCTCCCCGTCGCCGCCGGAACCGCCGTAAACGCCGACACCGCGCCCGCCGGCTATCTCTTCTGCTCGCCCCGCCGCCCCGTGGCCACCATGACGCTCACCATCGACGGCGTACGCGTCACGCCGGTCGGCGAGCTGACCGCCGCGGGACGGACCGTCGAGGAGGCGGACACCGCCGCCGGGGACTGACGAAAGACCGGCCCCGGAGGGCCGCCACCGAATACCGGAGGAACACATGAGATATCTCGCCCGCATCCTGCTCGTCGCGCTCGTCATACCCTGCGTCGCGTGCGCCGACTCCCCTCGCGCCATTCCCACGGGAAGCTGGAACTACGCCCTTCTCATCAACGGCGTGCGCGCCGGAAGCGCCGTCATCTCGAACCGGAAGGAGGGCGAAACCTACGTAATCACCTCCGAGCTCGACATGGACATCGCCGGCATGCGGAACGTCTCCCGCCAGGTCGTCACCGAGACCACCGCCTTCACGCCCGTAAAGCTCGAAACGAGCAACCGGATCAAGAGCGCGGCCGGATGGAAGGACATCCAGACCACGGCGCTCTTCCGCGGCGCGGAGGTCGAGCTCCGCTCGGGCGGACGGTCGACGCGCGTCACCCTGCCGGGAGAATTCGTCCTCGACGGCAACTACTTCGCGGCCAAGCTCATCGAGGGGCGTTTCCGCACGGGGCTCGAAATAAAGGGCGCGATCTACGATCCGTCAATCGAGCTCGACGCGCTCGTCCCCGTCACAACGCGCGTCGTGGGCCGCGAAACGGTCGAAGTCGGCGGGAAAAAGCGCGCCCTCACGCATATAAGCCAGTCGATCGACGTCATCAAGAGCGCCGACTCCTACCTCGACGAAAACGGGGTGATGGTGAAGGCCGTCGTGCGGATGATGAATCTCACCGTCGAGCTCGTGCTGGAATGAACCGCGCGGCGCGTCCAAATCGAACCGGCCTGTGTCTTTCGGCGCTCGCGGTAATTCTGTTCGCGCTCGCCGCGCGCGCGTCCGGCCTCGACACCTCGCTCTTTTCGGTCCCCGCGCGCGGCGACGTGGAGCGCATCCCCCTTGAACGAATAAGCACCTACCGCCTGTCGTCATCCGACCCGGCCTTCAGCCTGCCCGACACGCCCTTCCAGCGCGTGGCGGCGCGGCAGGCGCGGAAAGAAGGCATGGTCATAACGCTCCGCTCGGGCGAGGCAGGCGCGTCCCCGCCCCACGCCGGGCACCTCGAGGACACGCCGCTCCTCACGATGGACGATCCGGCGGTCCGCTCCCTCGCCGCGCGCGCGAAGCGCATGGGCGAACCGGTCGGCGCCGTCGCGCGGCTCGTCCACGTGCATATAACCGACAAGCGCGCGGGCATACCCATCATCCCCGCGCGCGAAATCGCGCTCGGCCGCGCGGGCGACTGCACGGAGCACGCGGTGCTGGCGGTTGCGCTCCTGCGCTCGCTCGGCGTGCCGGCGCGCGCGGTGGTGGGCATGGTATACAGCGAGAGCTTCGAGGGCGCGCGCAACGTGTTCGTGTTTCACATGTGGGCCGAGGCCTACAGCGGGGGGCGCTGGGTGCTGGTCGACGCAACGCGCCCGGGGGAGGACGGAGCCAACCGCTACGTGGCCTTCGCCTATCATCATCTTAAAACGGCGACCCCCCTCTCCTACCTCAGGGCGGTCGCCGCCATAAAGGAACTCACC
>JAGODA010000404.1 GCA_017998475.1 Spirochaetota bacterium
CAATATGGGTATGCTCGCCGGGCATGGGACGCTCCGCATCGCCGCGTCCGGTCTTCAGACCCGCCTGCTGTATCCCGACGAGACGCGGGATATGGAGCGAATGCTGGACGAGTCGCTGGAGATGGGATGCCTGGGGCTGTCCACGGGACTGCAGTATTTCCCCGGCTCCATGAGCGACACCGACGAGCTGGTGCGCATGGGCTCGGTGCTGAAGAAATACGGCGGCATCTTCACATCGCACCTGCGAAGTTATTCGCACACGCTCGACCCCGCCATGGAAGAGGTCTTCGAGGTTGGGAGGCGTAGCGGCGTGCGGATTCAGATTTCTCACCTGTACTGGCAGCCGTACACGCGCGGTATGGCGGGGCTCACCAGGCAGGCCGTGCGGCTCGGTTCCTTCGCGTACAACAAACTGGGGATTCCCATCCCCGTCGAGAAAGGGCTGGTGCCGAAGATTCGGACCATCGAAAAACGCCGGGAAGAGGGAGTCGACGTCTATTTCGACATGGTGCCCACCTCGCAGGGATTCACCGAGCTGCTCGCGTTTCTGCCTCCGTACGTTTCCGAGGGCAGCAGGGCGCAGGCGCTCCAGCGGCTGGCCGACCGTTCCTTCCGGAAGCGCGTTCTGCACGACATACGTCACGTCGAGCCCGACTGGCCCCACCGCGACGGCGCCACGTGGTCGTTCAACTATCTGAAAATGACCGGCTGGAGCGGCCTCCGCGTGATGGCGGTTCCCACCGAGGCCAACCGCTGGATGGAGGGCTTGACCTTTCCCGAGATCGGAAAAAAGACGGGGACGGATCCCTTCGACGTCATCTGCGACCTTCTTATAGAAGAAAACGGACAGGTTCTCGTGTTCCACACGCCCACCGTGCCGGACGACCCCTTTGTCTTCCGCTCGATGTGGGCCGGATTCACGCATCCGCTTTCCATGCCGTCGACCGACGCGATCCTTCGCCCGGTGGGGCGTCCCGCGCACGTGTTCTACGACTGCTTTCCGCGCTTTATCCACGCTTTCGCCGTGGACAGAAAAATGCTCTCCATGGAAGAGGCGATACGAAAGGTAACCTCGCTCCCGGCCTCCATAATGGGGCTGGAGAGGCGGGGCGCGCTCTCTCCGGGGTATCACGCTGACGTCGTGGTGTTCGATCCGGCCCGCCTGCGAAGCCGGGCCGATTTCCACACTCCCGATGTGTTCCCCGAGGGGATCGAGCACGTGATGATAAACGGCCGTTCCGTGCTCCGGCGCGGAAAGTTCGTGGACGGGGTGCTCGCCGGCGATGTCGTACGCCGCGGCTGAGCGTGAAGCGCGGCATTTGTGCTTGCGCCGGCAGATGGTCCGTGGTACTCTCGGCGCGCCGGGGGAAGGACCGGCCGCGATCAGAAAGATACGGGAACAAGTACATGAGAACCTTACAGCAGGCCGCCGGGGACTACCTCGGCTACTTCGAGCTTCGCGCGACGGAAAACGGGCTCGCATGGAGGCCGCATGACGGGGCGCCCCCGGAGCTCAAGCGTATCATCCGCAGCGCTCACGGTGATTTTATGCCGGACGATCACCGTTACCGGTTCATCGTTGAGGCCCTCAAGGTCCTCGCCGAGTGCGACGATCCCGGGTGCGCGGCGGCGGCGGTCGATCGGGACCCGGCCGTTCTGACCGGATGGCTGCACAGCAAGATAAACCGTCTTCAGTACATGACGATCGCAATGACACAGGCCGCGCCCAGGGACAGTCTGGAGCTTCTTTGCGCGGCCCAGCAGATCGAACGGAACGAGGTTTTCGAGGCGGTGCTCGGCGAACTGCGCTCCCTTCTCGGCACATAGGGCCCGGTCCGCGGTATACGCGTATTCAATTATGGAGGCCGCGATGAAAGCGATCATAACCGTTATCCTCGCCGTACTGCTTGCCTGGCTGGCCCCGTCGGGGGCGTACGCGATCGTCGAGATCGCAGGCTACGGCGGTTACACCTGGGGCAGGCACATGGTCTACTACCCCGCGCGCGATACCGACAGGGCCGACGGGCTCCAGTTCGGCGGCCACGCGCACCTCACCACGGCGCTCTATCCGGTCCAGCTCGGAGCGGGGCTCTTCCATAATTCCTCCGTGCTCGACACGCGAAAAGACGGGGACGATTCCGAGGTTATCCGGAGGACTACCGGTTTTTCAGTCGCGCTGCAGATTTCGATTCCCGCCACCGACCTGGCGGTGTACGGAAAGGGCGGCTTCTCGTTCTACGATCATTACATTTTGAAACCCGACACCGGTGCACGCCGCACAAAGGGACGGCTCTTCTCGACGAGCACTGCGGGGGCCGGCCTTGCGTACACGCTGTACGGGCCCCTGGCGCTGTTCACCGAGTACCAGTATTTCAACAGCAAGTACGACAACGGAGACCGCGAGTTTTTCCGGACGCACTCGGTGAATGTCGGTCTGAAAGTATCCATCTGACGGATTCGCCTTTGTCGTACTGCGCCGGGCACGCTCCTACAGAGAGGGGCGGCGGCTGTTTCGCTCCCCGCAAATTACCGTATGCGCGGATACAAATCCTTGACATTATCGCACGGCAAGGCTCAACTGATGGTGCGGGGCCTTTAGCGCATGACCGGCCCCGCGGTGATCGCCATGGACAACGATAAAAGAACCCGGATAATCGAGACGATCAAAGCGAACAGGGACAAGTTCCTTCGATACAACAATATCAAGACGGCGAACCTCTATTCCTCCATCACCGATCAGAAACCGATCGACCTTTTCGAGGCGATCCCCTTCATGCTCGCCTACAACCTGCACGGGCTTCCCGGATATGTACAGAGCGACAGGATGCCGCAGGGACTGCACGGCTTCCACCTTGGCGAACGGGGCGCGGCCTTCCTGCAGGCGCATTTCCCCTCGGTAACACTCAGCCCGCAGAAACCGGAAACGCCTTTCATCCAGATGTTCGCCCTCATGGGCAGCGGCGGCACGATTGCCTACACCACTC
>JAGODA010000048.1 GCA_017998475.1 Spirochaetota bacterium
CGACATACAGGGACGGGCCGCGGGGACGGTAATCGCCCGCGGCCCGTCCCTGTATGTCGTGCGGCGGAGTGGTCTGTGCCAGATCGTCGTGCGGGTAGTTTCTCCACACCAGGATATGCCGGTACGATACGCCCGGATGAAACTCGAGCGAGTCCGTGCCCAGCTTTGAGGCGAGCTCGCGGACGACCAGATGCGCGAACTCCGTTTCTATATGGTGCGCGCTGAAATCCACGAGCACGCCGCCGTCGTCGATCGTCACCAGGTTGCACCGGAATGCCACGTCGCGGGGTCCCAACTCGATCCCCATGTTGAGCGCCTCGAGCGGCGCCCGGCCGGTATAGACGTCCCCGGGGTTGTAGCCGAACACCGAGATGTTCGCGGTATCGCTCCCCGGCACCATGCCCTCGGGGACGGTTCTGGTGAGGCCCAGCAGCCCGTTTACGGCGAGGTAATCCATGTTCGGCGTGCGCGCCGCCTCCAGCGGGGTTCTCCCGCCGAGCGAGTCTATGGCATAATCCGCCATGCCGTCGCCGAGCAGGACGGCGATCCTGTGGTCGTTCATAGTGTCACTACCTGCCTTTTCGCCGCCGCGCCGAGGTTAAAATTGAAACCATCCGCGACGGCGCGTTTCGAATCTGGAGGATGACGCCATATGGCGGGATATGTCAATAATTTATGCGGATCCGCGTACTCACCGGAAGAAGCCGTCTGAAAAAGGCTTGCCATTGCCTGTAAAACGACGTACACTGAGGGTATGACAGGCGGAACCGGATACATGCACGGATTCCGGCTCGGCAAGAGCCGGGAGAAACTGGAGCTCGCCGCGATCATGCTTCGAAAGGGGCAGTATGCCGAGGCGGTGAGGTATTCCTATCTTTCCATGTTTTATGCCGTGCGCATGCTGCTCGTAGAGGATGGGAAAGATTCCGACAATCCATCCAGGATCATCGAGCTCGCGGAGCGTTACTTCGAACCCGCCGGCTGGAGCGCTCTCGACCTCGGCGCGCTACTCTCCGAGCCGGAAGGACCCGCCCGCGAAGGAATGTCGATATCGCGCGGGAAGGCCGAGCTGTTCTACGGAAAGGCGCGCGAGGTGCTCACGCGCATCGAGGAAAGCGGGCCGCCGAACACCGATTAGACCCTGTCGGACACCCACTCCGAGCCATCGGTGTACACCTCTTTTTTCCAGATCGGAACCGTTTTCTTGATGGTATCGATGACGAAGCGGAGCGCCTTGAAACCCTCGTCCCTGTGGCGCGCCGACACGGCGATCAGTATGCTCGCCTCGCCCGGATCGACCCTCCCCATGCGATGAACGATCAGACAATCGGTGATCGGCCAGGCGGTAAGCGCCTCCTCCGCTATCTTGTCCATCTCCTTGAGCGCCATCGCCTCGTAGGCCTCGTAGAAGAGGTGCTCTACCGGCCGTCCACCGGAGTCGCGCCTGGGCGTTCCGATGAATGTGAGGACCGCGCCGTCTTCCACGGTGCCCGTGGCCGCAATGGCCGATGCGCAATCGATCGGCTCGCTCTGCAGTCTGAGTGTCTTCATACGCGTCGGCAACCTCCGCCGGTCGTGATCATCCCCCGCTCACAGGCGGAAACAGGGCCAGCACGTCGTTTTCCCGCAGTACACGGTCGGCGCGGCTGTATTCCTCGTTGACGGCATAGAGAAGCGAGTCGGAGCCGGAGATCGTAATTCCACACTCCCTTTCGGCCGCACGCACGGCCTCCTGTGCCGTCGCACTTTCCCGCAGATCGAACCGCCGTTCGGAGAAGCCGAGAGTGTCTTTCACGCTCGCGAACGCCTTTATTGTGATTTTCATCCGCCACCGTCCCCGTCAAGAATTTCGCGATATTCCTCGCGCGCCTTCCGGATGTCGGGCCGCACGAAGAGCAGGTTTTCATACCATCGAACCGCTTCCCCGACCCGCCCGTGGTCCCTGTTTCCGCGCGCCAGGTACAGACGGGTGGTCGAATTGCTGAAGTACTTCATGGATTCCTCCAGAAAGCCTATCCCCTCGTTCCGTCCCCGGTTGAGAAGCAGCGCCCCCATGGAGAAATAATTATACCCATTATAGGGGTAGCATTCAACCCCCCTTCTGAAATGTTCGAAGGATTTTTCGAAGTCCCGCGAAAAATACGAAAGCCCCCTGTCGTAATGGAACACGGAAAGCGCATGGCGCGTCTCAACGACCATGAACACCGCCAGCAGGAGCGCGAGGAAGGGCGCCACCGCGCGGAAACGTATCTCACCGCCGGCGATCACTCGGCCGCGCGAGGCGATAAATGCCAGCGAAAGCAGCAGTATGATCTTGCTGAAGGGCAGATGGAAGGGAAACGACCAGAGACAGAAGGGGATGTACACGATCGGCACGAGCTCCAGGTGTGCCCGGTGGCCTTCCGCGCGGGGGCGCGCGAGCGAACGCGCTCCGGCGGCTGCTCCCGCCCCCAGCAGCAGAACGAAAAACGCGAGCGCCGCATACCCCAGATCAACGCCCGTTTCGATAAGGTCGTTGTGCGCGTGATCGAGATCGACCGGGAGCCCCTCCGCGGGGCTGTCCGCAAACGAGCGTAGCGCGCGCCCCTGATAATCCAGGTAGCGGTATCCGAACATTCCCGGTCCCATCCCGAACAGTCCGGCGTCGCCCAGCATCGAGAGCCCCGCGCTGTAGATCACCCGGCGCTCCGTGAGAGGGCTTCCGCCCGAGAGATCGAAGCTGCGCAGCACCCTTTCGGAACGGGTGGAACCTGTGTTCTGGTGATGCACAAAGAACGCGCCGGTGCCGATGACGACTGCGACGACGGCCGTTATAATCCGCCGACGCCCCTCCCTGCCTGCGGCAGCCAGCACGAGAAGCAGCGCGAGCGCCATCGCGAACCATGCAAGGCGCGAATATGTCAAAAAGACCGCAAGGCCCATGATGAACGCGCCGGCGACCAGCGGGACGGGGCTTTTCCGTGATGACAGGAAGCCGAGGGCGGGGAGCATGAACAGCACGATGGTTTCGGCCAGGAAGTTGGGATTCCCCATGGACGCCACGACGGGGAAATGATGCGTCTTGAAAAGGAGCTTGAGTCCCCGCGGGACGTCGACCTCGAAAAAATACTGCGCCAGCCCCCACAGCGACAGGCCGGCGGCGGCCAGGGCCGCGAAGAACGACAGCTTCTCGATGAAATTGCCGCGCGACGGCCCCTCCATGACCACCCTGAAATACACATACAGCGCCATCATGAATATCTCGCCCGAAAGCTCGATGAACGAAAGTTCCATGTTATCCGAAAGCGCCGCGGCGACGAGGTACAGCGCGTAGAAGCCGGCCGCGAGAATATCGATCGCCGAAAGACGGAGCCGCGCGGAGCCGCCGCGGCGGGCGAGGAAGAGGAGACCGGAAAGTCCCGCCGCGAACGACACGCAGTGTACGAGAAACCACGTTCCGCTGAAGGCGGGGATGGAACGTATCCTGAGCAGGGGCAGGGCAAGGAACAGCAGAAAGGCCACCATAACGTGGCCTTTCATATACGCCTTCGCGTGCCCCGCGAAGACGGTCGAAACTGCATCGAGGATTCTGCGTGCCATCGCGATGCGGAGCTCCCCGCGGGCGCGGACTACTTGGAGTTCCTCTTCACCATGAAGATATAATGTTTTATGTACGGCTGGAGGCTTTCGTGGAAGCTTCCGGCCTCGACATCCCCCGGATTTTTAAGGACGGCGTCGAGGCTCGCCTTGGTGATCTCCTCGGCGCTGGTGTCTATGAGCGTCTTGAAGCGTTTCACAACTTCCTTGTCAACCGCGTCAATGACCAGTCTGTTCATCTCGGAGCAGAGCTTGAGAAGGTTGTTCTTCCTGCGCGGCTTGCCCGACTTCGCCTTCGGTTTTGCCTTTTCCCTGTCCGCGACCGGTCTTGCCTTTGCGGTCGCGGATTTCTTTTTCTGAGCCATTCGTCGGCATCCCCCCAAATCGAATATTCGGCGATACTAAAAGCGGCACCGGTTGTTGTAAACACAAATTTTATGTCGCAATAGCGGATGATATGTCCGCTCTCTGACGCATTCCCGTCCTGTCTATACAATGGTATTGACGCGCCCTGTGGGGAGCGCCTCTTTCACCTCATCCGCTGACAACCCATGTACGCGGTCTGTACGGTGAGGCTCTATATGATATCCATGATAGCATACGCGCGAAAATAGTCAACAATGAGCGCGATTTTTCCCGGTATTTATTTACCCCGCGAAAAATCACCGAAACGCCGGTCGCGCCCGGTCGCGACGCTTTTTTCTTATTAAAAAAAGGGAAAGCACCGAAATTCAAAGAGAAGGATCATTCACGATTCCGACGGGGGACCTGTCATGAAATGCTGTAAATGCGGTACCGATGTCAACCAGCTCAATCACTATTACGTCCCGTGCGGCAACGGGTCGGAGGGAAAGCGCTACTGCATACGGTGTGCGCGGGAAGAACGGATAATCACCCTTGTCTGAGACCGCGTCGCATCAGCCGAAAGCCGAAATAAGGAGCTTCGCGGTTTCCCCGGCGCCCGGGGGCATGATGCTCCCCGACAGGACCGCATAGGGCAGGATCTCCCGCGTCGCGTCCGACGGCAAGGCCCTGTCCCCCCTCAACCGCTCGCACAGCGAAGCGATTGAACGTACCGTTTCCCCGGCCCTCCCTTCATTGAAGACATATTCCCCATCCACGCCGTACACCGGGCTCACCGCCTGCAGCACCCGCACGACGCCGTCGCACTCCGCATATGCCTGAATAAAGTTGCCGGGGCCGTCCGCGTCGAGCACCTCGACGATGCCGATGGCCTTTTCCGGCAGGCCGGTCAGTCCCGCGAGCATTTCCCTCTGATTGAGGGCTACATCCGTCGGCATCTTCGCTATATACACGCGCGCCCCGCGCAGGGAGACTTCCCGGAATTCGACCTCAGGTAATCCAGCGCCGGTCTCTCCCGGATACGCGCGCGCCTCGACGAGCCCGCCGCCCGAACCGTAAAAGCCGAAGCGCTTGAGCGAAAGATGAAGATAGAAGCCCATACGCTCGAGCAGATCGAAAAGGGTCAGGTTGACGAAATCGGTCGTATATGAAAGGTCCGAGTGCGTCACGCCGCGCACGGACAGCGCGGTGCGGTATTTCAGGCGGGTGAGCGGCGGCAGAAGCAGGAGCACGAGCTCGAGCGCGGAGGAAAAGGCGCCGGTTTCCAGCGCATAAGCTCCGTGCCGGAGCGCCGCCGGACGGAAGAGCAGGTCGTCATCGTCCGCCAGGAATGAGCCGGCCGACATCGTTCCGAGCGCGTTTTCCCAGTCGGCCAGAAGGCCGGCGAAGGCGGGATTTTCACGCGCGAAGCGGAACCCGCCGGCCAGTCTGAACGATTTTCCCGTGGCGAGCGAGAGCGATATCGCGTGACGCACCGCGACGCGGTCGATTTCGGGCAGGGAGAGCCCTATCATTTTATATACGGCCTGAGGACCTCCGGCACCTCTATCCGGCCGTCGGCGGTCTGATAGTTCTCCATCACCGCGGCGAGGGTCCTTCCCGCGGCCAGACCCGATCCGTTGAGCGTGTGGAGAAAGGCCGGTTTTTCACCCTTCGCCCGGCGGTAGCGTATGCGCGCGCGCCGCGCCTGGTAGTCCAGGAAGTTGGAGCAGGAAGAGATCTCCACGTACCGGTCGAGCCCGGGCATCCACACCTCGATGTCGTAGGTCTTGGTCGAGGCGGCGGATGTATCGGCCGAGCAAAGCAGCATCACGCGGTAATGCAGTTTGAGCCGCCTCAGCACTTCTTCGGCGTTGGCCGTGAGCTTTTCGAGCTCGTCGAAGGACGTCTCGGGTTCGACGAACTTGACCAGTTCCACCTTCTGAAACTGGTGGACGCGGATGAGACCGCGCGTGTCCCTGCCGGCGCTGCCGGCCTCGCGTCGGAAGCATGCCGACTGCATGGTGACGTACAGCGGAAGCTTCTCCTTTTCGAGGATCTCGTCGCGGTAGAGGTTGGTCAGCGGGACCTCCGCGGTAGGGATGAGGGAGAGGCCGTCGCGCTCTATGCGGTAGTACTCGTCCCTGAACTTGGGATACTGCCCCGTACCTATCATGCTGTCATCGTTGACCACAAAGGGCGCGAAGGTTTCGCTGTAGCCGTGCTCGGTCGTGTGCAGGTCGAGCATGAAGTTGATGATGGCGCGCTCGAGCTTCGCCGCGAGGTCGCGATACACGTAGAAACGCGTGCCCGACAGCTTCACGCCGCGCTCGAAGTCCAGTATCCCCAGCTCGGTCCCCAGATCGTAATGCGGCTTCGGCTGGAAATCGAACACCGGTTTTTCGCCCCAGGTACGAACCACCACGTTGTCGTTCTCGTCGCGCCCCACTGGAACGGTATCCGAGAGCACGTTCGGCAGCGAGAGCATGAGCTCGTTGAAGGCCGCGTCCAGCCGCTCCGCCGCGGCCTCGAGATCCCTGATGCCGTCGTTGACGCCGCTCATCTCCGCCATGAGCACCGAGGCGTCCCCTCCCCCCGACTTCAGTTTGCCGATCTCCTTCGAGACGCGATTGCGCTTTTCACGCAATTCGTCCGCTTTCGCGATGACCGAGCGCCGCTCCTCGTCGATTCGCCCGAGCTCGTCCGGATCGACGGCCGATTCCATGTTGCGTTTTTTCAGCATCGCGCGGATTCCTTCCAGGTCCTCGCGCACCAGTTTAGGGTCTATCATCGGGGGGCTCCGTGTATCATTGGGTTTCGGGATGGGTAGCCTATACCCGCGCCGCGGATTGTCAAGAAAGATGCGTACGTAAAGTAATTGCGCGGCGCAACATTATGCGCTTAACTGTTACATACCATGAATAGACCGCGATCGAAGCGCCGGAGGCCGGTGAGCGTCGTCTCCCGATTATTCCAGGCGGCGCGTTCGACCATTTTGAACGAGGAAGACCGACATGGAAAACGCACCCGAAAAACACGAACACGAGGAACACTACGATATCATTATAATCGGAGGGGGGCCGGGCGGTCTTTCGGCGGCGCTCTACGCGGCGCGCGCGAAGATGAAGACGCTCGTGCTCGATAAAAATCCCGCCGCCGGCGCCCTGGGCTCGGCCGACCGTATAGCCAATTATCCGGGAATTCCCGGCAGCATCAGCGGCACGGAACTCCTGGAACGCATGCGCTCCCAGGCGGAATCCTTCGGCGCGGAGATCAGGCAGGAGCAGGTGTACGGCGTCGACTTTACGACGCGGCCCTTCCAGGTGTTCACCTCCGGCGAGACGGCCCGCTCCAGGGCCGTAATCCTCGCCACGGGCTCCATGGGGCGATCGGTGTCGATGCCGGGCGAGGCCGAGCTCACCGGCCGCGGAGTAAGCTACTGCGCCACCTGCGACGCGGCTTTTTACCAGGACAGGGTCGTGGCCATAGCGGGCGCGACCGCGGAGATCATCGACGAGATCGAGGCGCTCGCGCGGTTCGCTCGTCGGATCTATCTCATCACGCGCGAGAAGGAGCTCCCCGCCGAGCACGCGGCCTTCATCTCCTCGAACCCGGCGATCGTCGTAAAGACGGGAAGCCGGATCACCGCCATAAAGGGCGACGAGCGCGTCAGCGGGGTCACGGTGGCCGCGGGCGGCGCGGAAGAGAGCCTGGACGTGGAGGGCGTGTTCCTGTACCTGCACGGCAACAGGCCCATCGTCGACTACCTGTACGGAGCGATCGAAACCACCGCGGAGGGGTGTATAGCCGTGGACAGGGAGACCATGGCCACATCCATTGAAGGGGTGTACGCCATCGGCGACGTCACCTGCAAGAAGGTCCGTCAGGTTGTCCTGGCGGCCGCGGAAGGATGCGTCGCGGCGCTCTCCGCCGAGCAGTACATCAACAAGCGCGACCGCGCCGTTTCGCAGTGGTCGCACTGACGTCCCGGCCCGGACTCAGTTGATTGTCGCACCCGCGGCGTAGAAGGCGTCCGCGCCCTCGCGCACGAGGTCATAGATACCGTCGAAGCCGCCGTTGGACATGATGAGCACCACGTTGTCTTCCCAGCGGTCGAGCCCGTCGAAGAGGGCCGTGACGATCGAGCGCGTATCGCCGAACAGGCGCGCGTTCCCGAGTCGCTCGTTGATGTCTCTGACCACCCTTTCGATATCTATGCGGTCCTTCTCCGGTATGCCTTCGAGCCTGTACGGTGTCTTGATGAGCACCCGGTCCGCCTGACCGAACGCGCCCGGCAGATCGTTTTGAAACACGTTACGCCTGCTGGTGGCGCTGCGCGGTTCGTAGACGGCCCACAGGCGGGAAGATGGAAAACGCTCGCGCATCATGGCGATCACGCCGGCGATCGCCGTGGGGTGATGGGCAAAGTCCTCGTAGACCCTGAAGCCCTCCCGCGCGTAGATGAGCTCCTGCCTGCGCCGCACGCCCTCGAAACTCTCCACGCCGCGTTTGAGCGCTTCGGGCGTAACGCCGAGCCGGAGCGCCATGGCCGAGGCCGCGGCGATATTGGCGCGGTTGAACTCCCCGAAAACGCGCGAACGGAGAGCGATGCCATCACCTGCCGGAGTGCACAGCATGAGATTCGACCACTCGCCGTCGGCGCCCCGATCCTCGCAGGAATAGTCGGCGCCGGGCCCGCCGAAACCGGCACGGGGCGCGAATGAGCGCGCGACTACCTCCGCCAGCGCCCGATAATGCGCGGAATATACTATCGAACCGTTGGACGGAACCATAGTGACCAGGCGGCGGAACCACAGAGCGATCTCTTCCAGGTCGCGGTAGATGTCCGCGTGGTCGAACTCGAGCGAGGTGAGCACCAGGTGCTGGGGACGGTATACGGCGAACTTGGGCACCTTCTCGAAATACGCGGAATCGTATTCGTCGCCCTCGATAACGAAATGCTCTCCGCTCCCCAGGCGGAAGTTCGAACCGTAATTTTTCGGCACGCCGCCGACGAAAAATGAAGGGTCATACCCCGCCTCGACGAGTATATGCGAGAGGAGCGCCGTCGTGGTGGTCTTGCCGTGCGTGCCGGCCACGGCGATGACTTCCTTCCCTTCGAGAAAAAAGTCCCGCAGCGCCTGCGCCATCGAACAGTACGGAATACGCCGATCGAGCACGTGCTCCACCTCCGCGTTGCCGCGGCTTATCGCGTTGCCTATCACCACGAGGTCCGCTCCACCGACGTTTCCGCCGCGGTATCCGCGACACACCTCGATCCCCCACCCGGCAAGCATGTCGCTCATCGGCGGATATACGGCCTCGTCCGAACCGGTCACCTCGAAACCGCGCTCCTTCAGCATGCCGGCGAGGCTTCCCATCGCGACCCCGCACACGCCGATTAGATGAATTTTTTTAACCGTACCGCCCATTGGCACACCGTCCCGCTCGTCCGTATGTCGCCTTTACGCGAAAAGACGCGGCCCACCGCCGCGCCTCACACGATGCGACATCGGACATTTCGTCAATGACAATATCGACACCGGGCCCGATCCCCGCACACCGGATGTCCGGCGGGAACCATCACCACCGTCCTTATTTACGGCAATTGCCTTCCTTTAGTATCGTCAGACTCATAAGCTCGCCCGCGTGGTCCACCGACCGGTAGACTGCCTTTACCGTCTGGCAGAGCTCGACCGCGTCCCTGCCCGCCTCCGTGCCGTCGACAGCGAAGATCTTCGTGGCGTCGGTATACGCCAGCTTGAGCTCTTTGGGCCCTCTTTTCAGCTCGACGTAGGCTTCGCCGACCTCGATCACCCTGCCCGTAAATTCGGCGTTACGCCCCTTCCCGCTCCCCGCATCCGACACGCTCGCGAACACCGCCAGCATGATCAGGGCAGCTGCCAGTGAAGATATACGATTTCGTTTCAACCGCGTCACCTCCCCTCGTTCATGTGGTCCAGTCGGCCGGCCCACCGATCACCGCGAGACCGATCACCCTCTCCGAAAGGAACGGAACGCCCGCTCCCCCAGGCCGGCATCACCACGAATCATACCGGACTGAACTCCGCAATACTATCATAATAATTGAAAAACACAACACCTTTCACCTTTTTTTAAGGACAGGGCGTGGAATGGGATTTTATTCATTGTCCATACGGGGATTTTTCCGGTATATTTAGAAACACTGTACAGTCCTCCCGCGCGGTGTCCGGCTAAATGGTTTGACAGGATGGCCCGCGCGGACGGAGTATAGTCCGTCAGACGGCAGAGACCTCGGACGGCTATCGATTACGGACCAGACCGCGTCATTCCGGAGAACGTATGAAAAGGTTCGCGAAAGAGCTGACGGCGTTTAGCGTGGTATTCCTTTTACTTTCGAGCGTACCCGGACTGGGCGTAACGGGTTTCACGCCATCATTTTCCTCGTGGGGGATGAGCAGGGAAGCGGTATTGGGACGCCTGATTCCTCAGGGGACCGCGGTTTCCGAGCTGTCCCCGCGGGCGAATCCCCGCTATGACAATAAGATAGTCAATTATCTCATCTCCATCAACGGAGAGCTCGCCGAACGCATGACGATCGTGCAGGCCTCCTCCACCCCCAGAAGGGACTATCTGTTCATCCGGAACAGGCTCATGGCGGTGATGGAGCGATACGGCGTAATCAGCACCGCCGCCTTCGCCGCGACCCTTCGCTCGGTTACCGGCGTATACGGCAGGCCAAGCGTCCAGCACGAGGGCACGACGACAACCTATTCATTTTCCGGCGAGAAAACCTCAGTGCTGGTGCAGCTGACGAAGGTGGAGGACCACCACGAATGCACCGTCCATTATTACGTCCGCTCCCTGTTTAAAATACTGCTTACCGAATGACGGATTTTTATTCTTGACACAAAAAGGGCAGCGCGACATAGTTGCGCTTCGGTTTTTGAATTCAGCGTAATCGTAAAGGTGGCACAGTGGCGAACATTAAATCCGCGCAGAAACGCATAAAGACCAACGAAAAGAGCCGTCGGAAGAACGCGCAGGTCAAGTCCTCGGTCAGAACCGAGGCCAAGAAAGTGCAGAAGTCCCTTGAATCCAAAGAGGCGAAGGACCCGGCACTTCTCGCGTCGGTTTTCGCCGGTTTCGTGAAAAAAATCGACAAGGCGGCGGCCAAAGGGGTTTTCCACTGGAAGACCGCGGCACGCAAGAAATCGCGCCTTGCCAGGAAGGTCAACGCGGCGGCGGGCCGCCAGGCCTGACGCGCGGGAGGTTTTTTGACCAAGCACGAGATCGTCGACCAGCTCACCCGCCAGAGCGGCATGAAGCGCCGTGAGGTGGGCTACATCGTGGACAATTTTCTCGAGCTTATCCTTAAAAACCTTGACACGGAAAACAGAATAGAGATAAGGGGTTTCGGCACGTTCAGCAGAGTGTTGCGCAAGGAGCGAAGGGTCTATTCCCCCATTGCGGGAAGAAACCTCGACGTTCCCGCCCGCTCGGTGCTGTCGTTCAAGCCAAGCAAATCGACTGAAAAAGAAGTGTAATCGGGGCGCTTAGCTCAGCTGGGAGAGCATCTGCCTTACAAGCAGAGGGTCGCAGGTTCGATCCCTGCAGCGCCCAAAGAAACGGGGTATTGATCATCGATACCCCTTTTTACATAATATGCGCCCGCGAAACACAACTTCGTCGGTCCATCCGATCAACAAGATATTGTTGAGCTTCGTCGCGCTCATTCTCGCCGGCGCGTTGCTTTTGATAATGCCCGTCTCGACAACGAAAGGCATATCATTTGTAGACGCCCTCTTTACCTCGACCTCCGCGGTGTGCGTCACCGGTCTCATCGTGCTCGATACAGCGGGAGACTTCACCCTTTTCGGCCAGGCGATTATCCTCGTCCTCATCCAGTTCGGAGGACTTGGTATCATGACCTTCTCGATCGCGCTGCTGTCCGCCCTGAGCGGAAGCATCTCGATCAAATGGCGCTTCACGTTCGAATCGGTGTACAGCGATCTTCGAAAGCTCCCGATCAGGAAACTGCTCATGCAGATCGTGTTCTACACGTTCGTCATCGAAACGGCATCCGCCGCCGTGCTGTTCGGCCAGTTCATTAAAACCCAGACGGCACCTCAGGCGGCCTGGAACGCGCTGTTCCACGCGGTGTCGGCCTTCTGCAATGCCGGTTTTTCGACCTACTCGGACAGCCTCATCGGCTACCACGACAATCCGATCGTGGTGCTGGTTATCGCGACGAACATTATAATGGGCGGACTCGGATTCCTCGTCCTGTCGGAGCTCACACGCACCCGTTTCCGGAGCCGGCGCTTCCTCTATCAATACAGCCTGCACACCAGGCTCGTCATAACCCTTACCACCGTTTTTATCATCCTGGGAACTGTCACCTTCGCCGCGCTCGAATGGAACAACGCGCTTCTGGGCTCGCCCCCGGTAGAGAAGATCATCAATTCCTTTTTCCAGTCGGTGACCTGCCGCACCGCCGGCTTCAACACCGTCGACATCGCCTCGCTCAGGGAGAGCACTCTCTTCATGATGATTTTCCTCATGTTCACCGGCGGCTCGCCGGGCTCAATCGCGGGAGGAGTCAAGACCACGACCATGGCGGTCGTATGGCTCCTGCTGGTCATGAAATTCCGCGGGCGCGGGCAGATAGTGCTGTGGGGGCGCGCGCTGGATTCTGACACGGTGGAAAAGAGCACCTCGCTGTTCATCATGGCGCTCATTTTCGTCTCGACCTCAACATTCTTTCTTCTGCTCGCGGGGACACCCGCCGCGAAAAACGTCTTTCTCTCGGCGCTCTTCGAGGTTACCTCGGCGTTCGGCACCGTCGGACTTTCAACCGGACTCACCCCGGGGCTCACCGACACCGGCAAGCTCCTGCTGTGCGCCGTTATGTATATCGGAAGGCTCGGCCCTCTCACGCTGATAAGCGCGCTCACGACGGGGAAAAAACAGCTGGACATCAGCTATCCCGAAGAACATATAATGATCGGGTAGACTATGAAAAAGTTTTTCATCATCGGGCTCGGAAATTTCGGCTTCAACATCGCGCTCACGCTCGTGGAGAACAACTGCGAGGTGCTGGGCATGGATTCCAACCGCGACGCGGTGCAGCACGCCCGGGACTTCATCAGCCACGCCATCATCGGCGACGCCTCCAATAAAGAAGTGCTGGAATCGCTCGCGCTCAGGGACTTCGACGGGGCGATCATCAGCATCGGCCAGGACATGGGAGCGAGCATCCTCATCGCTCTCTACATCAAGGAAATAGGAATCCCGCGCATCATCGTCCGCGCCATATCCGAGGACCACGGCAAGATACTGAAAATGATCGGAGTGACCGACGTGATCTTCCCCGAAAAGGACATGGCGATCCGCGTCGCGAACAAGCTCGCCCTCAAGAACGCGATGGACTACCTTCCGATTACCGACGACTACGGCATCATCGAGGTGATCCCGCCGAAGAGCTTTATAGGGAAGTCGCTCAAGGACCTGCAGATCAGCACGCGCTTCGGCTGTCAGGTGATTGGACTGAAGCTTCCGCCGGCGGGCGGGCCGGCCGCGGACATCGACGAGAAGAACTACACCATCAAGATCGCGCCCACCGCTCACGACGTCATCCCGGAGAACGCCGTGATGATCGTGATAGGCAAGCACCAGGACATCGACCGCCTGCAGGGCACGCGCTGACGCGGCCTCTCAGAGATCGAAGACGGCGCCCTCCCGCGCGATGTCGATATCAAGCACCCCTTTCCTGCGCGCGTTCATGCTCATGTAGGTGCGCGCGTTGGAGAGCACCGACTCGAGCTTGTCGTCGCTGTAGGTGGGTTCGTGATGGAACAGTATGAGCCTCTTCACGTTGAACCGAAGCGC
>JAGODA010000405.1 GCA_017998475.1 Spirochaetota bacterium
GAAAAAAGGAAGTAGCACGCCAGAAGAAGCAGGAAGAGAAGCGTCTGCGACGCCTTAACAAGGGCACTGCCGAGGAGGCCGGAGAGGGTATGGAAACGGACGAAACGGTCGATACCGCCGCCGAGGACTTCGAAGCCGGTACCGCCGAAGTCACGGAGGGAGCGGACGCGGAGCGCGGAGACGCGTAGGGCCGCGTCTCCGCGGCCCCGTTGCGGTTTTCAACAGCCGTTCAGTTTAGCGAATAACCTCGTTGATCAGCTTGCCGAGCGTCTGGTCGTGGGTGTGGATGGTTTTCTGGTTCGCCTCGTAGCTTCGCTGGACCTCGATCATGTCCACCATCTCGCGAACGGCGCTCACATTCGATTTTTCCAGGAACCCCTGAATCACCTTAATCTCGCCTGTGGGAAGCGCCGGGCCGGAGAATTCCGTCTCGCGGTAGAGCGTGGCCCCTTCCTTCTTGAGTTCGCGGATGTTCTCGAAATCGGCGAGCTTGAGCCGGTCGATCACCACGGGCTGCGACCAGTCGTTGCTCGCCATGCTCACCGGGTCGCGCGGGTCGAGCGACATGCCCGCGTTGACGATCACCTCGCCGCGCTCGTTGATTATAAAATTGTTTTCCTGTACGCGTATGGGACCGTTCTCTCCCATCAGGGGATAGCCCGTGTGGGTGACGATTACGCCTTCCTGGTTGATGGTGAACGCGCCGTCGCGGGTGTAGCGCTCGCCGCGCTCGGTGTTGACGGTGAAAAAGCCGCGTCCCTCGAGGGCCAGGTCCAGGGTGTTTTCGGTGCGCTGGAGTGAGCCCTGGTCGAACTGGGTGTACACCTCGTTCACCTCTACGCCCGTCCCGAGCTTCCCGACGAAGGGCATTGTGTCGTACGAGCCGGCGGGCGTTATCCCCAGCCCGTCGTCGTTGATGCGCCTGATCAGCATGTCCGGAAATGCCTTGAAGAGCGTGAGGTCCTTCTTGAAGCCGGTCTGGTCCACGTTGGCCAGGTTGTTCGCGACCACGTCCATGCGCGCCTGCTGGGCGATCATCCCCGCGGCGCCGGTGTAGATTCCTCGGAGCATATCAGGGCTTTCCTCCTTCCTCCCTGATAATATCGGCACCCAGCGCGGATAACTTTTCAGATAATTTCTCGTAACCGCGGTCCGAATGGTAGATGCGCCGTATTTCGGTGCCGTTCTCCGCGGCGAGGGCCGCGAGCACCAGGGCCGCTCCGGCGCGCAGGTCCGACATCATCACCGTGGCCGAGGTGAGGCGCTTCACACCCTTCACCACCGCGACGTTTCCCTCGAGCGTAACGTCGGCGCCCATGCGCCGGAGCTCGCCGACGTGGGTGAACCGGTTCTCGAAGATGGTCTCTATGATGACGCTGATGCCGGGCAGGGTGGTCATGAGCGCCATCATGGGCGCCTGGAGGTCGGTGGGAAAGCCGGGATGCGGGAGCGTGCGCACGAGCGTGCCGCGCAGGTTCCTTCCGGGACGGACGCGCACCGCGTCTTTCTTTTTGTCGATAATGAAGCCGATTTCGGAAAGCGTGGTCGTGAGCGCCTCGATGTCGCCGGGTGCCGCCTTCGTTATGGTGAGGTCGCCCCTGGTGATCGCCCCGGCGAGGAGGTAGGTGCCCGCCTCGATACGGTCGGGCATGACGGTGTAGCTCGTCGGCGCGAGCTTTTTCACGCCTTCAATCTGGATGCGCTCGGTGCCGAGCCCCTTGATCTTCGCGCCCATCTTTATCAGGAAATTTCCAAGGTCGACGATGTCGGGTTCCATCGCGCAGTTTTCCAGCACGGTGGTGCCCTTCGCGAGCACCGCGCCCATCATGAGGTTGGCCGTCGCGCCGACCGATACCTGCCGCATGGGGAACTGGGCCCCCGCGAGGCGTCCGGCGCGGGCCTTTATGTAGCCGTGTTCGATGTCGATCTTCGCGCCCATGGCCTCGAAGCCGGAAAGGTGGATGTCCACCGGGCGCTCGCCGATGGCGCATCCGCCGGGAAGCGAGACGTCGGCCTCGCCGCAGCGCGCCAGGAGCGGCCCCATCACGTACACCGAGGCCCGCATGGTCTTTACGAGGTCGTAGGGCACCTCGGCGTTGCAGAGGGAGTTGACGTTTATTTTCAGCGTGTTCCGCGCGGTGTCGAATTCGCACTTCGCGCCCAGGTATTCGATGACCTTGATAATGGTCTTGATGTCCATGAGGTTCGGCACGTTTTTTAGCACCGTCTCTCCTTCGGCAAGAAGGCTCGCGACGATGATCGGGAGCGCCGCGTTCTTGGCGCCCGAAACGGGCACTTCGCCCTTGAGTTTTCTGCCGCCGCGTATCCGGTATATGTCCATTTCAGTATCCTAGAATTTTCCTTTCTTGATGTCGTTGATGTCGTCGAGCTTCTTCTTGATGTCGTAGACCTCCCTTCCGAGGTTCTTGATCGTCCCCATGGCCTTTGTGCCTCCGAAGAGAACGACCAGGATGAGCACGATGATGACGAGTTCCCACATTCCGGGCATCGGAATCCTCCCTTGAGCGAAGTACGCGGCGGGCCGTTTTTCGGGGATGGTGCGGCGCCGCCCGCCGACGGCCGATATATCCGGCCGGGGCGGGCTTTTGTCAAATGAAAAAGGGGCGGGTCATTTGTAGCGGATCACGCTGCCGCGGACGTGGATGATGTCGACCGTTCCCAGCACCCAGTGCTGGCGCTCGCGCCAGGTCCGCACGAAGATGAGGTTGTCGCCGCCCTTCGAGGCGACGGCCTCCTCTATGGCCTTTTCGCGGTCGGCGCGGGGGGTCACCGGGAAGATCCAGAAGAGACGAAAGGCGCTGTGCATGCCCTCCGCCTCGCCCAGCACCTCGTAGTCCATGCTGTCCATCGTCAGGGCGTTCGTCGCAACGCCCGTCAGGTTGGTTTTTACGCTCGCGCAGCCGGCCATAAACGTGACGAGCATCAGTATCGTTGCCGCTATCACGCGATGCCGCGA
>JAGODA010000049.1 GCA_017998475.1 Spirochaetota bacterium
AAAAAAACAGCGTAATTTTACGCAGGTTTCCGAGCAGGTACCCTCCCCGGCGGAACCGGCGGGCCCCTAAGAGGGGCGAGCGGTCGTAATGGGATCGGCCATTTCGCGCACTGCCTTCGCGAGGCCCGTAAACACGGCGCGCGCGATTATCGAATGGCCGATGTTGAGCTCCTCGAGTCCCGGCGTGGCCAGTATCGGCGGCAGGTTCCGGTAATTGAGGCCGTGACCGGCGTTCACCCGGATGCCGACGTCAAGAGCATGATGCGCCGCCCGGTATATCCGATCAAGCTCTTTTTGGACCTCGCCTTCATCGCGCGCGTTGCAGTATGTACCAGTATGGAACTCGACGAAATCGGCGCCGGTCTCCCTGCTCGCCTCCACCATCCGCCTGTCCGGCTCTATGAACAGGGACACCACCACGCCCAGGTCGTGAAACATGCGTACGACTTCCGCGATGCGGTCCCTGTTGGCGGCCACATCGAGCCCTCCCTCGGTGGTGAGCTCCCGGCGCTTTTCCGGGACGAGAGTAATCTGGTGCGGAACTATACGGCGCGCCACCGAAATGATATCGTCGGAGAGCGCCATCTCCAGGTTGTATTTGCCGCGCACCACGTCCCGCAATCCGGCGACGTCCATGTCCTGAATATGGCGCCGGTCCTCGCGCAGGTGCACGGTGATTCCGGCCGCGCCGTTGCCCTCGCAGACAAGCGCCGCCTCGATCGGATCGGGCTCCATCCCTCCGCGCGCCTGTCTGAGCGTGGCGACATGGTCGATGTTTACACAGAGTATTGTTTCGGGCATTTCGTCCTCAGCGCGGCTCCGGGCCGGGCGTTTTTTTCCTGATTTTTACCGATATGACATCCGGCAGGACGTACATCACGCGAAAGTCGTCGTTACGGTTTTTAAGCACGGCGGTGACCGGGCACAACCGGTCGATGACCGGATCGGAACCGGCATCGGGGAAATCCATCGCCGACAGCATGCCCGGATCGACCGCCACGTCGACGGCGAGTCCCTCGGCGGTTTCATTCTCATGAAGCGGTTTCAGGTACAGCGCGACCGTCTCGACCGCGGGCCGGTACTCGTAGTGCTCGTCGGGATTGCGAATGCGCACCTTTCCCTCCGCGCGCACCAGGCCGCGGACGTCCAGGATCTGGATGAAAACGGTGGATTTTAAGACGTCGGCGCTCAGGTCGGAGCCGTCCTCGAGATCCAGCTGCACCTCTTTCGTGAGGCTCCTCGACTGGCCGTCGACCTTGACCTCCTTGGTGTACACGGCCTCGATCTCGCGCACGCGCGGCTCGGCCCCGATTATCGTGGCGTAGGCGGGCACAGCCCTGTTCGCGCCCAGGATGAACCCCTCCTTCAGATCGCCGGCGGTCCTCACAACGATGGGAACCCTCTTGGACAGCTTCCGATGAATCGAGAGCAGTATCTTCTCGCGCGAGAGCTCCACCCTGAGCCCTTCCGGTATCTCGGTCCTTACAAGTTCCACCGGGTAGCGGATCTCGTCGCTGATGACCGCGTTCTCCAGGTCGACATAGGTCTTGATGTTCTTGGCGTTGATGAGCTTGACGTCCTCCTGCCTTCCGCTCAGGCGGACCGTGACAAACTGGTCGCGGCTGTTCTCCACCACCAGGGACGCCGGCAGGTTACGTATCTCCACCGGTACGCGCAGCTTTATCTCGCCCGTTCTGGTGCTTCCCACGTAGGCCCACAGTACGACGGCCGCCAGAAGGCACAGGAGCTTCTGCTTGAAGTCACGGCCGCTGGCGATGTTTTTCAGCTCGTCGACGAAGGTTATCATTTGATCGAGTACTTCTCCTCGTACGCGGTCTTCGGATTCATGAAATACAGAATCATGTTTTTCAGATCGTTAAGCTTGATGCGGGAGAACATCCTCCCGTTCACCATTATCGATATCCCGCCGGTCTCCTCGGAGGTCACGATGACCAGCGCGTCGGTCTCCTCGGCGATTCCCAGCGCGGCCCGGTGCCGGGCGCCGTGCTGTTTTTTGAGCTGCCGCGAGTCGCTGAGCGGCAGGTAGCAGGCGGCGGCCATGATGCGCGCCTCCTGTATGATGATGGCCCCGTCATGCAGCGCCGTATTGGGGAAGAATATGGTGCGGATAAGCTCCTCGGTGACGGCCGAGTTTATGACCACGCCCGACTCGATGTACGCCTTGAGCCCCGTGTTGCGTTCGATGACGATGAGCGAGCCGATGCGCTCCTCGGACATTGCCGCTATGGCGTTCACCATCTCGTCCAGCGGGAAGGTGTCGGTGGTGAACGCGTTGGAAATCCAGTTGCGCTGGCCGAACTGGGTGAGCAGCCTGCGCAGCTCCGGCTGGAACAGGATTATGACCGTAATGACAATATACGAGGTCAGGTTGGTGATGAGCCAGTTGAGCGTATCCAGCCTGAGCACGTGCGAAAGCACCGCCACCACGAAGATGGCGACCAGGCCCTTGAGGAGCTGCATGGCCCTGGTGTTGGATATGAAGGTATATACCCAGTACAGCAGAAAGGCCACCAGGAGCACGTCCAGAACGATCCGGAAGTACTCCCAGAAGGTCGAAACCAGGTATACCACCCTTTCAAGTACGGCTTCCATCCGGCACCCTTAAAAGCATTGTAACCGCCTCCATGGCGAGGCGGTGTTCGCGAACGTCGTGCACCCGTATGATGTCCGCGCCGCCGAACGCTGCGATGGCGTTCAGCGCGATCGTCGCCGGCAGGCGGTCGCTCTCGACGGTGTACAGCTTACCGATGAGCGATTTCCTCGACAGCCCTATTAAAACCGGGAAACCCGATCGCGCAAAGCGCTCCAGATTGCGCAGTATCGTATAGTTGTGTTCCAGCGTCTTTCCGAACCCGATTCCCGGGTCGATGATAATCCTTTCCCTGGCCACGCCGGAGCGTATGGCGAAGTCGGCCCGCTCCTCGAGGAAGGCGGCCACCTCGGCCACCACGTCTCCGTAGACCGGATTGTCCTGCATGGTCCGCGGCGTGCCCTTCATATGCATGAGCACCACGGTCGAGCCCGAGCGCGCCGCCAGGGGCGCCATCTCCGGGTCGAGCCCGAGTGCGCCGATATCGTTGATGATGGTGGCCCCCGCCTTCAGCGCCTCGGCTGCCACCGCGGCCCGACAGGTATCGACCGATACCGGAACGCCCAGCTCCCGCGCCGCGTACTCTATGACCGGGCAGACCCGGTCGATCTCCTCCCGGACCGATATCCCCGTCGCGCCGGGACGGCTGGACTCGCCGCCCACGTCGAGGATGTCCGCGCCGTCTTCCACGAGTTTTCGGGCGTGCTCCCTCGCGCGTTCCGCGTCGAAGTAGCGCCCGCCGTCGTAGAACGAGTCGGGCGTCACGTTCACGATCCCCATTACGCGGGGACGCCTTTCGCCTTCATTGCCCATGGTTCAGAGCACCAGGCTGAGAGACACGGTGTTGTTGTACCCGTAGTCTATATTGTCGACGCTGAACGCGTATCCTATATTCATTCCAAGCAACTGGATCGAGAGGCCCGCGGCGAAATTCGCCTCGTTGAGCCCCATGTGCAGGGAGAGCGCGCCGGAGACGTTGTACTGGATGCCTCCGTTGAGCTCGTACTTCTCCTGCTCTATCTTTTTAACGCCGCTTACGGCCAGCAAAAAATCGCGGTTGCGGTTGGAGAGCGCGGCCGAAACCTTCAGCGACGGGTACCCGAAGTCGTATCGCCGCCGCATTTCGTCACGGCTTTCGTCCCCCTGCATGGTCTGCCCTATGTCCTGGATGACGAAGGCCAGGCGCAGGAACGGCAGAACGTCCACGTTCGCCCCGAAATCGGCCGCCGCCCCGTAGTACGTGGATTCGGCGATACGCTCCTGCATCCCCTTCAGCGACACGCCCATCGAGGCAAGCCCCGTGGTGAAGCCGTATGAAACGAAGCCGGTCGAGGCGACGTAATCGAGTTTTCCGGTATAATTACCAAATTCATCGCGTCCCTCGATCCCCCGCGACTGGATGAGATAGAGGCCGCAGCCCATCACCCCTTTTCCGAGCCCGAAGGCGATTCCGGCGAAGCCCGCCTCGCGCTCCACGTCGAGCATGGAGGCGGACACCCCGGCCTGCACGAACGGCCTGGTGTTGCCCTCGTCCGAAAAACGGATGAGGTCCTGCTCGGAAATACCCTTTATGTCACCCTTGCGCGCCTTCTCGCGGATCTCGTCGGGCGAGAGCGTCTGCTGGTCGCGCAGGTCCACAAGGCCGGCCGGGTTCCAGTAGATGGCGTACACGTCGTCCGCTATCGCCTCGGCCGCCTTACCCATGGCGATGTAGCGCGCACCTGCCCAGCCGCTCCGCGTGAATGTCGCCCGCGAGCCCGCGTCCTGGGCCGCAAGGTGAGAGACCGAAAGAACGCAGAATGTTACACAGAGCGCGACGATCCGCGGGTATTTCCCTGAAAATGCCTTCACTATTTGTAATCCACCAGGATGCGGATGAGTTTCTTGCCGTAGCCGCCGGAGTCGTCTTCGGAAATGATTTTGATTATATACAATCCGGGTTTCACGACTTTTCCGCTATTATTCCGTCCGCCCCATTCGATCGAATTATTTGCATAAGTTCGATCAAAGACCAAATCTCCATTGATATCAAAAATCTGTATTCTGTTCTGAATAATGGAAGGCAATCCATCGATTGTAAGTGTCCCGCGTGCGGGGTTGTATGGCACCGGATAAGCCCTCACAGCGCTCATATCGAGCGCAAAGGCGCCCGAGCACACGATACATCCCGCGCACATCATCATAATCAGGGTTTTGATCGTGTTTTTCATGCGGGACCCGGCCACTTGAATCTGTTTCGCGCCCAGAAAACTGAGGGACTGCGTACCTAAGCGAAACAGACGAAAAGTGTCAGGTCAAGAAATTATTTTCCTGTACGGCGTCGAGGGGAAAAAATTTAACCGTTTTTGACGTCACCGAGCGCACGATGCGCCTCTACGACCACGCGCTCTATGGTTCGGGCACAATCGGCCGCCCCGGGCGGGGAGCCGTATCCGATATCGGCGTGCAGAAAGAACTCGATATTGCCGGCGGGCCCCTTGATGGGAGAGTGGCAGAGGCCGCGATAGCCGATTCCATGCGCGGTGAGGTCGGGAATGACGCGCGTGAGGATCTCGATGTGCTTCGACGCGTCGCGCACCACCCCCTTTTTGTGTTCCCCCCGGCCCGCCTCGAACTGCGGCTTTATTAGGAGCACCCCCTCGGCCGGCGCGAACGCCCCAGCGATGGCGTCCGCGGTCTTGGAGAGCGAAATGAACGAAAGGTCGGCGGTCACCAGGTCGACCGCGCGCTCGAACCGGTCCCGCGTGAGGTTCCGCACGTTCGTCCGGTCCATCACCACGACCCGCTCGTCCGCGCGAAGGCCGTAATCGAGCTGGCCGTAGCCCACGTCGACGGCGTACACCAGCGCCGCCCCCCGCCGGAGCAGGCAGTCGGTGAATCCCCCGGTGGAGGCTCCCAGGTCGGCGACCGTCCTGCCGCTCACGTCGATACCGAACGCGTCGAGCGCGCCCGCGAGCTTCTCTCCGCCGCGGCTCGCGTAGACGGAGCCGGGTCGCTCCACGCTGACGGCCTCCGAGCCCCGTATGAGACGCGAGGGAACGCGGACGGTCTCCCCGTCCACCCGCACCCAGCCCGCCACGATCTCCCGCTTCGCCTTTTCGCGCGAGGGCGAGAGGCCGTTTTCAGCCAGATACGCGTCTAACCGTATGCCTTTTTTCATGGATGCTTTGTACTTTAAGGGACCGGAGTATTCTCCGGGCGATCGACCGGGCGTCGAGGCCGTGCAGATGGAAAAGTTCCCGCATGGAGCCCTGTTCTATGAAGCGGTCGGGAAAACCCGCCGCGAAGAGCATGCGCGGTCGGAGCTCGCGGTTGATGCACGAGAGTATGTGCTCGCCGATACCGCCCGAAGCGTAGCCGTTCTCAAGGGTAACGAAAAAGCGCGTTTCCGAAACGGCCTTCTCGATCCTCCTGATGTCCAGGGGCTTGAGGGAGAGAAGATTGAGCACCGTTGCTGAAAAACCGCCTTCTTTTACAAGAGCGGCCGTTTCCAGCGCCACGGACACCATATCTCCGGCGGCTATAAGTGCGACATCCCTTCCCGTGGAGAGCCGCTTCGACCTTCCGGGCTCGAAAGGGTCGTGCTCCGTGAAGTCGATCCGGCCCGACCGGTCGCTCCCCCGCGGGAAGCGAATCGCGACGGGGCCGGTTCCGTGTTCGGCGGCGAAGTACAGCATGTCCCTTAGCTCCCTGCCGTTCGACGGGGCCAGGTAGATGAAGTTCGGGATGTTCCTGATAATGCCGATGTCAGACAGCCCGTGGTGGGTCTCACCGTCCTCGCCGACGATGCCCGCCCTGTCCACCAGGAGCCTCACGGGCTGCGCCGCGATGGCGACGTCGTGGATCACCTGGTCCACGGCGCGCTGAAGGAATGTGGAATAGATCGAAACGAAGGGCTTGAACCCCTTGGCGGCAAGCGCCGAGGCGAAGGTCACCGCGTGCTGCTCGGCGATACCCACGTCGAAAAAGCGCCCGGGGGCCTGTTTTTCGAACTCGTAGAGCCCGGTGCCCATCTTCATGGCCGCGGTCACGGCGACCACCCTGCGGTCGCGCTTCGCTATCTCGGCCAGGGTCTTTCCGACAATCTCCGAGTAGGCGATGGAGTCCCGCCGGGCCGTTTTGCCGGTGCCTCGGTCGAACGGGCCGACGCCGTGAAACGTGGCGGGGTCCTTTTCGGCCGGGGCGTAGCCTTTGCCCTTGCGGGTGATGACGTGGACTATTTTTGGACCGTTGTTGATATCCTTCACGCCCCTGAGCACCTCGATGAGCAGGGGCAGGTTGTGGCCGTCGACCGGGCCGAAGTAGCGTATTCCCAGCTCCTCGAAGAAGCTGCCCGGCACGAAGAAACCCTTTACGCGGGCCTCCTGTTTATAGATGAAATCGTAGAGCTTTCGGCCGTAGCGCGGGATCTTCCGGATGATGGCGTACGAACGTCTGCGCAGTCGGTTGTAGAGCGGTGCCGTGATCATTCGGATCAGGTACTCGGAGAGCGCGCCCACGTTTTTGGAAATGGAGTGCTCGTTGTCGTTGAGGATGATGATGATGTCTTTTTTAAGGTGGCCGATCTGGTTGAGCGCCTCGAAGGCCATGCCGCCGGTCATCGAGCCGTCGCCGATGACGGGGATGATCTTGTATTTCTCGTGCCTGAGGTCCCTTCCGACGGCCTCGCCCAGCGCGAGCGAAAGGCTCGTGCTGCTGTGCCCGGTGTTGTAAGTGTCGAAGGGCGATTCGGATATCTTCGGAAAACCGCTGAGCCCCCCGAGCTTCCTGAGGCTCGCGAATTCCGCCCCGCGGCCGGTGATAATCTTGTGGGCGTAGCTCTGATGCCCCACGTCCCAGATGATGCGGTCGGTGGGCGTGTTGAACACGTGGTGGAGGGCCAGCGTCAGCTCGACCACTCCGAGAGAGGAGGCCAGGTGCCCGCCGTTTTTCGACACCACGTCGATGATCGTTTCGCGGATTTCGCCGGCGAGCGCGCCCAGCTTCGCGGCGTCGAGTTTTCGAATTTCGGACAAGCGTATCATAATACCGTTCAGTCCACCCTCAGGCCCGCGGCCCGTCGGGCACTCCCGTGGAATTCCTCCGCGACCGCCGCACTGTCAATCCCGCGGTTATGTCGTCTATGCAAATAATCCGAGTCATTTTTCAAGCACTATTCTTTCCACGGAAAGGGCCCTGCCCTCATCCGAAAACCGGAACACGGCGCCGTTCAGCTTTTCGTTTCCCGTGGCGACATCGTACTTTATCTTCGTGAGCCGCAGGAAACGCAACACCGACTTCTCCCTGTCCATGCCGATCACCGAGTTGAACGAGCCGCTCATGCCGATGTCGGTGATGTAGGCCGTTCCGCCCGGCTGGATCTCCTCGTCGGCGGTCTGGACATGGGTGTGCGTACCGAACACCGCCGACGCCCTGCCGTCCGCGTACCAGCCGAACGCCCTCTTTTCCGAGGTCGCCTCGGCGTGAAAATCCACGATAAGTATATCGGCTTTCCCGGAGACGTCCAGAAATATCCTGTCAAAGGCCCTGAACGGGCAGTCGAGCGGCGCCATGTGCACACGCCCCATGAGGTTGGCCACACACACCTTTCTGCCGCCGCGTTTCGACTCGTAAATACCGTGGCCGCGGCCCGCCACCCCTTCGGGGTAATTACCCGGGCGCAGCAGGCGCGGCTCCGTGTCGATAATCTTCCCTATTTCCTTATTGTCCCACACGTGGTTTCCGGTGGTTATGACGTCGATTCCCAGCGCCAGGAACTCCTCCACTACGCCGGGGGTGATGGCGTTGCCGCCGGCGGCGTTCTCCCCGTTGGCGATAACAAAATCCACCTGGAAACGCTCGCGGAGCGACGGAAGCAGGTCGCGCACGACGCTACGCCCGGGCTTTCCCACGATATCGCCTATGGCGAGGACTGTAAATGGTGTTTCCATGGTGTTGTATTGATATGAACGCGGGGCGCACGGTGAAGGCGCGGATTCGAATCCACGCCTTCACCGTGCGCCCCGCGATCGATCACTTCGCGTATTCGACGATCCGCGTCTCGCGGATGACCGTGACCCTCACGATGCCCGGGTATTTGAGTTCGGACTCTATCTTCTGCGCTATTTCGCGCGCGAGGATCTCCGCCCGCTCGTCGGTCACCGTGTCGTTCGCCACCAGCACGCGGAGCTCGCGGCCGGCCTGGATGGCGTAGCACTTGTCCACGCCCTTGAATCCCGAGGCGATCGCCTCCAGGTTATCCAGCCGCTTGACATAGGTGTCCAGCGACTCCCGCCTGGCCCCGGGCCGCGAGGCCGATATGGCATCCGCGACCTGTATGAGGACGGCCTCGAAGCTTTCCGGCTCCTTGTCGAAGTGGTGCGACGCGATGATGTTGAGCACCTTCTCCGATTCGCCGAACTTACGCGCCATCTCCGCGCCGACAACCGCGTGCGCCCCCTCGCCCTCGACGATGCTGCCCTTGCCTATATCGTGCAGAAGACCCGCCCGTTTGGCGAGCATCACATCCAGCTGGAGCTCGCCCGCCATGATACCGGCGAGATTGGCGACCTCCTTGCTGTGCGAGAGGATGTTCTGTCCGTAACTGGAGCGATAGCGGAGCTTGCCCACGTGGTACAGGGCCTCCTTGGCAAGCCCGGGAATGCCCAGCTCGAAGGCGGCCTTTTCGCCCTCCTCCAGCATGTTCTCCTCGAGCTCCTGTGTCACCTTCTCGACGACCTCCTCGATGCGGGCGGGATGTATACGCCCGTTCTGGATGAGCCGCTCGAGCGAGAGCCGTGCGATTTCGCGCCGTACCGGATCGAATCCCGAGATCACAACGACCTCCGGCGTGTCGTCGATGATCATATCCACGCCGGTGAGATTTTCAAGCGTGCGGATGTTTCGGCCCTCGCGGCCGATGATGCGTCCCTTCATGTCGTCCGAGGGAAGCGAAACGGTGGTGATGGTGCATTCCGAGGTGAAATCGGACGCGTTTCGCTGAATGGCCGACAGCACCACCTCCTTGGCCTTTTTCTCGGCCGTACGCTTGGCCTCCTCCTCTATCTTGTTGATCAGCTTGATCGACTCGAATCTGACATCGTTTTCCAGGTTCTTCAAAAGGAGCTGTTTGGCTTCCTCCGTGGTGAGCCCCGAGATGCGCTCGAGCTCCTTCTTGTGACGTTCCTGTTCGCGTTTTAACTCTTCTTCTTTTTCCTGATTTTCAAGCTCCCGTGCCTGCAGGGCCTTATCTCTTTTTTCGAGCTGGTCGGACTTGCCGTCGAGCGATTCCTCTTTCTGAACAAGGCGTTTTTCGATGCCCTGGAGCTCCTGACGCCGCTCGCGCATCTCCTTTTCAAAAAGGTTCTTTTCCTTGAGAAGCTGGTCTTTCGCCTCTATGAGCAGTTCCTTGCGCTTCGCCTCAGCTTCTCTAACGGCATCCTGTACCAGACGATGGGCGCGAGCCTCGGCCGAGGTGAGCTTCACCCTGCCGATGTACGCCCGTGCGAGAAATCCCGCGGCCCCCGCGACCGGGAGCGCCAAAACCAGGAGGATTGTCGAAATGCTCATAACGATCCTCCCCTGTCTCTGTTGATATCAATCTTCATATTTAAAAAAAAGCCTTAGTACGCGATCCCCTTCCGAAACCGCCGGCGCCGCCGCCGGCCCGGATCACGATTGCAGCTGGGTTATCAGCGCCAGGTTGACGATGTCGTCCACCGTCGCCGCCCTCGAAATATCGTTGTACGGTCTGCCGAGCCCGTAAATGACCGGACCTATGACCCGCGCGCTGCCGAAATACTGGATCAGCTTAACGCCGATGTTGGCGCTGTCCAGGTTGGGGAACACGAGCACGTTCGCCCTTCCCTCAACCGGGCTGCCCGGCGCCTTCGACCCCGCCACCTCGGGCGACAGCGCCGCGTCCAGCTGGAGCTCTCCGTCCACCACGATCTCCGGCATGCGTTCCCTCGCGCGCGCGGCCGCCAGCCTCATCTTGTCCACCGACCTGCCCGCTCCGCTCCCGCGGGTCGAGTAGGACAGAAACGCGATCCTGGGGCTCATCCCCAGAAAGCGTCGAGCGAACACGGCGGCCGCCTCCGCGATCTTGCACAGCACGCCGGCTGTCGGGTCGGGATTGACGACAGGGTCCGCGATAATATACATCCCTTCGTCACCGTCCCGCGTCGTAACGACGCTGAAGGCCGTCACCACACCCACCCGTCGATCGGCCTTGATGACGCTGATACCCGTCCTCAGGATATCGGCCGTCGTGGTGCGCACGCCTCCGATAAAACCGTCCACGACGCCCCGCCGAAGCATCAGCGCGCCGAGCACCACGGGATCGCGCATCGCCCGGTCGAGGATCTCGCCCTCCAGGCTCCCCAGACCCCGCGCGCGCCGGTACTCCTCCCGGTATCGCGCGTCCGCCGACAGCTCATCCGTGTCGGATACGGTTATGGGCCCGCCGGGCCCGGCGAGCGCTCCGGCGGCGCGTTCAATGAGCGCGCGATCGCCGAACAAAACCGCCCTGCCGATCAGGCCGTCGCCCGCGAGTCGCACCACCGCATCGAGCACCCGCGGGTCGTCCCCTTCGGGGAAAACGACGCTCCGGGGGTTCGCCTTCACGCGGTCGCTGAATCGCGTAAGTATCGTTGCCTCCGATGCGCGGTCTTATTTCCGGCCGGAAAACCTTTGCTGGAGCTTTTCGTTGACGAATTGGGGAACCAGAGAGGTGATGTCTCCTCCATAGCTGGCGACTTCCTTTACCATGTTGGAGGAAACGAAGGAATACTCGCTCTGGGCCATCAGAAACACCGTTTCTATGCCGGGAGCGAGCTTTTTATTCATAAGGGCTATCGCGTACTCGTACTCGAAGTCGACGATCGCCCTCAACCCTCTGAAAATCAGAGAAACACCCTGGGCGCGGCAGAAATCTACGAGCAAACCCTCAAACGCGACCGTATCGACCGAACTTCCTTCACAGTGGCAGCAGCGCTCGAGCATCTCCAGCCGCTCCTGAACGGTGAAAAGCGGCTGCTTGGCGCTGTTTTTGGCAATGGCTATGATCAACCTGTCGCATATCTGCTTTGCTCTTTCAATTATGTCGAGGTGCCCATTGGTTAACGGATCGAAGGATCCGGGGTATATCCCAATTCGCATAAAAAGTCAACCAATCCTTTTCCGGCTGCTACAAGTAAATACTCTATAAAATATTTGTCAAGAAATAAGTGCCCGGCCGGCGAGCGTTCGCTCAATTTTTATGCATGAGCGCGTAGTGGCTCCTCCCTCCCCGGGAAAAATATGTCACGGCGCCCGCATAGCGCTTCCGCCAGTAATCGTTGTCCAGCCGCGCGAACGATACACGCTTGCCGCTGCTCGGGGCATGGATGAAGGATTCGCCTCCCGCGTATATGCCGACATGGGAGATCCTCCCGCCCCGTATGGAGAAGAACACCAGGTCTCCCGGCCTGAGGGAACGGCGCGATACCGGCCTGCCCGAGCGGTACTGTTCCGCCGTCGCGCGCGGGAGCCTGAGTCCGTTTCGATCGTACACGTACATCACGAAGCCGGAACAGTCGAACCCGTCGGGGCTCTCGCCGCCGTAGCGGTAGGGAACGCCGAGATAGCGTTTCGCGGTCTCCACAACCTGGCCGCGTCGACCCTCGGCGAGCGATCCGGTGCCCGTCCTTACGTGCGGGGGCGAGCAGAACAGCACTCCCGTCAGGCCGGCGGAGAGCACAATTATGGAAAGCCGCCGGAAAGTTGGTCGATAAGTTCTCATGGTCTATTAATCGGTACGGGGATGGGGCGACTCAAGTCCTCGTACCGTGCGCGGGACTTTTCACGGCGGGAATCGGGCGGTGCGGCCCGGCGTACCTTAAACCTCGAGGCCCGCCGGATCGATTGAGAGTGATTCGAGGAATTCGCGCAGTTTCTCCTTGATGGCGTCGGGCGTCTCTTCGAAGGCGCCGATGTCGAAAACAGGCACCTTGAACTTCTGGGCGATTTTCAGCGCCTGGCCGGTCCCGCCCTTCTGTTTGCCGCCTCCGGTATAGCAGACCACGAAGGCCGACGGTTTCTTGAGGTCTTCGCCCATAATGACGTGCGCGTAACGCGCGGCGCACTTCTTGGCGGAATCGCCGAGGGTAACCCATGCCGGATTGAACGCCGAGGCTACTGACAGCGCGCGTTCGCTGACCGCGTACAACGGCGAGTTGTTGCCGTTGAATCCCCTCCAGGGGAGAAAAATCTCTTTCTTTCCGGCCGCCGAGTCGCATCCGCGCTCGAAAGCGACGCTGCATCCCTCCGCACCGCCCGAACGCAGCACATAGCCCTTCGACGCCATGAAGGCGCCGATCTTCTCGACGATGGCGATGATGGCCGCGGGCGCCTCCCGCGCTCCAATTCCCGTATACACGATATTCGCTCCGTCATTGCCCATAGGCGTCCTCCATATCAGTATTAAGTATAGCCCGAACCGGACGCGGTTCCTGTATTATTTTCGGCTTTTTGTAGTAAAATATACCCACCATTTGTGCCCCGAAACGATATAAACCATGTATTTTGCCGGAGGTCCATAAAAACTCTCCGCCCTCCAAAAATTACTTTACGAAGCCGTTCTAAGTCTGCTTATATAACAGACCCGCCGATTAACCGGCAGGAACGCCGCGCGAAGCGCGGCGACGCGGTGCTCGCGAACGGTATCGTTAAATCTTCCGCTGCGCGGAATCCTTTCCCGGATGGTGGACTCATGTATATAGGCATCGACATCGGCGGCACCACGATCAAGGGAGTGCTTACCAATCGCGACGGCGACGTCCTTTCCTTCAAGAAGATACCGATCGGGAAGACGGCACCCGAAATCGAGAACTGCCTCGTCGAGCTCATACGCTCTTTGTCCGCGTCGCGCGGTATCGACCCATCATCACTCAAAGCGATCGGGGTCGGCTCGGCCGGTTCCATCGACCGCAACCGCGGAATGGTGCTTACCAGCCCCAACATCCCCGCCATACAGAAATTTCCGCTTATTAAAACGATCGAACGCCGTACGGGCGTGCGGGCGTTTCTGGAAAACGACGCAACCGTCGCCGTAATCGGCGAATGGTGGAAGGGGGCCGGGCGGAAATACTCCAACTGGATCATGCTCACCC
>JAGODA010000406.1 GCA_017998475.1 Spirochaetota bacterium
GTGGTCACATCGATGTCGAGTCGAGCGAGGGGATGGGAGCGACGTTCAACGTATATCTGCGCGCGTCCGATGACGAAAAGGCAGACGGGCCCTCATCCCCTCCCGGCACCGCGGTTCCGAAGCGAGAGGGGCGGATACTGGTGATGGACGACGAGGAATACATCCTCGAGCTTGCGGTCAATATGCTCAGGCATTTCGGGTACGAGGTAACCGGTGTCTGCAACGGCGCGGATGCCGTCCGGGAATACCGAAAAGCGAAGGAAGGGAACAGAGGGTTCGACGCCGTAATAATGGATCTCACCATTCCCGGGGGGATGGGCGGACGGGAAACGCTCGCCGAGATCAGGGCCGTCGATCCGCATGTCGTCGCGATCGTATCGAGCGGTTATTCCAACGATCCGGTTATGGCGAACTTCAGGGCCCACGGGTTTCGGGGGGTGCTTACGAAGCCCTATACCATCGAAGACATGATCAGGGTGATCGACGAGGCGGTTTCCTCCGGTTGGGACCCGCCGGGCGCCGGTCGGTAAAGCGCAGAAATTACCCGAGCGCCGTCCGTTTCCCCAGGGCGAACGCCTCGCGGTTGGTTTCGAAATCCGGAAACTGCCCGCGGACAACGCTGAGGATGGATTCGTCCGACACAGGAAGGGACCCGAGCGCGCTCGCCATGCCGAGCGCGATTGTGTTTACCTGCCTGAGGGAATTGAAATTGCGCCTGGAGAGTTCGTCGATGGGGAACACGTGGACTCCGGCGGTGAATTCGCGAAGGCGCGTCACCACCGTTTCGAGAGGGGGATACTCGCGTTCTCCGATGCGCACCGAAACCGGTGTGAGCGGAAAATCGTTGACGATTACCACGGAGTTTTCGTTCAGCCAGCGGCCGTGCCTTAGCGCCTCCATCGGCTCCATCGATATCATCATATCCGCTCCACCCGCGGGAATGAGTCCCGACGCGGGAGCGCGTCGTTCGTCGGCCACCTCGCCGTTCTCGAGTTTTCTGTAGCGTACGTTGCTCGTCACGATGCCCTCGCGCTGGGCGCCGCCGCGCCGCTCCGCGCCGACGACATCGAGGCCCTCGTGTATGGCCGCGAGCTTCAGCACGGTTCCGAGCGAAATGGCTCCCTGCCCGCCGATACCGCATATGAGAATGTCGTAAGAGATCATGCGCCCACCGTCCCCGCCGGGCTCCGCCGGATCTCCGTTTTCAGTATCGCCGAGTTGAGACACAGGTCGCGGCAGGCGCCGCATCGAAGACAGGTCGCCTCCTCGATGTAGTACCGCCATCCTTCAACCCTTTCCTCGCGCCGTATCGCGGGGCATCCGAGCTCTATATAGCACTCGTTACATTTCTGGCAGCGCTCCTCGTCGATCTGGTAGTAGATCTCGTAGTCGCCGGGCGACCGCGCGATGCGGCGGCCGTACTGGAGGGCGCACTCCTCCTCGGCGATTATGACGCGCACGCCCCTGCCGACGCGGATGGCTTCTTTAATGACGGCCATGGAGGCCTTGATGTTGAATGGTCTGATGGTGCGCACATACGAAACTCCGATCGATTTGAGGAGGCCCTTGATGTCCACCGGGTGCATGCGCGTTCCGTCAAGCGCCACGTCGGTGGTCGGGCTTGGCTGGTGCCCGGTCATCGCGACCCACTTGTTGTCGAGGATGACCAGCACCAGGTTCGCGTTCTGCTGCACGGCGTTTATGAGGCCGGGAATGCCTGAATGGAAAAAGGTCGAGTCGCCGACGTAGGCGATGACGTTTTCACCCTCGATCTCCTGCAGCATTCCCTGGGCAATGCCGACTCCGCAGTTCATGCAGGTCACCCAGTCGAAGGCGCGAAAGGGCGGAAGGCATGAGAGCGTATAGCATCCGATGTCGCCGGCGAAGACCGCGTTGCGGTCGGTGGCCTTTACGATCGAGTACAGCGTGGCCCTGTGCGGGCAGCCGGTGCAGAAGGCCCCCTGGCGCGGGGGAAGATCGCCCGCGAGCTTCCCGGAGAGCCCTATCGCTCTGGTCATGCGGGAGGGGAGCGGCGCGCGCAGTTCGTCCGACAGGCGTTCGGCGATGAGGTCGACGTCGAGCTCGCCGTACGCGGGGAACACGTCCTTGCCGACGACCGGCACGCGTATGCCGGAGTCGTACAGGAGGCGTTTGGCCTGGAACTCGATGAATCCCTCGAGGTCCTCGACCACGTAGACGCGCTCGAGCTCCGCGGCGAACGAGGCGATTTCCCCGGCGTTGAGCGGATAGCTCATGCCGATTTTCAGTACCGGGGCGTCCATGATTCCCAGCAGCGAAAGCGCCTCGATAAGGTACAGGTAATTGACGCTCGAAGAGATGAAGCCGATCCGGCCGCTCCCTTCAAGCACCCTGTTGAGTCCGAGCGTCGGGGCGTCGCCCCGGAGATTTTCCACCGCTTCCATGGCGCGGCGGTGATTGGCCACCGACCCGCCGAAGAGGTTTATGTACCGGGTCGGGTTCCGCTCGAAGCGACCCCCGGCGGGAAAGACGGCGGGCAGCGCGCCCAGACGCAGGGATCCGATATTGTGGCAGAGCTTGGATGGCGCGTTCACTATTACGGGAAGATTGTAGCGCTCGCTCAGTTCGAAGGCGCGCGCCGTGAAGTCCTTGGCCTCCTGGATCGACGAGGGCTCGAGGATCGGAAGGTGGGTGTGGAGCGAGTACCAGCGATCGTCCTGCTCGCTGGTCGAACTCGTGGCCCCGGGATCGGAGCCGATGACGACGACCAGTCCGGCCCGCACGCCGGTGTATCCGGCGAAGTGCAGTACTTCCGCGGCCACGTTCATGCCCACGTGCTTCATCGTAACCATGGAGCGCACGCCGGCCCAGCTGGCGCCCTGCGCTCCGTGCGCGGCGACGTGCTCGTTGACGCTGAACTCGGCGTGGATGTGCGGGAACTCCTTTTTAAGCGCGAGATAACCCTCGCCGATCTCCGAGGCGGGAGTGCCCGGAT
>JAGODA010000407.1 GCA_017998475.1 Spirochaetota bacterium
CGGCTCCACCGCGCGCGCGGGGACCGCCGCTCGCCGGGCCCTGCCGGGGAAAGGAGCGGACGCCTTCCGGCCCTCCTCTTCCGCGGGCGGACGGACGCCAATCCCGGACACCGTCGAAACACGCGCCAAAACCTTTTCCTCCTTCATCTCGCGCTCGAGGCGCTCGCGGCGCAGGGCGCGGAGCGCGAGCTCGCTTTTTACGAGCAGGCGCACGAGCAGTCCCAGCGTGAGATAGAGGGACGCCTCGCTCCAGGCGATAAACTCGAACTCCGGATACGTGGGAAAGTATATTCCGTACCGGTTGATCCAGTGGTCCGTCACCGCGGCCACACACTCGAGCGCGCCTCCCACCGCGTCGCGCGCGGAGGCGTAGAGCGCGCTCCAGCCCGGAAACGCGTTCTCGACGACGCAGGCCGTGTTGAACAGCATGAAGCCGACAAGAATCCAGTGGCTCTTTCTCATACCCCCTCCTTCGCGGCGGGACAGGCCGGCTCACTCCGCCCCCGGTCCAATGTACAGGTAACAGCGCGCGTCGGGGTTCGATATCCGCACGGTGCAGGGCGCGCCGAACTGCGCGTGCAGAACGAACTCCTCCATGTCGCCGCTCTCCGAACCGGCGTACAGGCGCGTGAGCGGGGCCGGGAAGCCCTGCGTTACGCGCCACTCGAAGTTGGTGACGCCGGCCAGAAGTATCGACTGCCCCATCCCCGCGCGCAGGCGGTATCCGTACTCTTTCTTTAAAATATGAATGTCGGTTACGCCGGTAAGCACGATATCGTGGCACATCTCGTTCATTGCGTTCATCCTCCGTGACGCGGGGCCCGCCGCGCGGTTCCCCGAATGTAATGGTACGTACGACGTTCGGCGCGGGCGGATTATCGGTTTTTTTTCCGATGGCCGTGCCGCCGGCGCCGCTCCCTGTACATGGCGTCCGCCATTCGAAGCACATCCCTGCCGATCCAACCCCTGCCCCACAGGGTCAGGCCCGTTCCGTATTCCGGATCGTCATCGACCAGGGATACGCCCCACCCGCCTTCGTCCGTGTACAGACCCGGCACCCCGCGCTGGTACCGAAAACTCGGGACAAGGGGGATGTCGGGGATGCGTCCCGTTTCCGTACACCGATAGCCGGGGACCGCCGACAGGAAGCCGCCCATCAGCCGGAGCGCGCCGCCGTGCATGCCGAGCGGAAGCGCGCACCAGAAGAGCTTTCCCCAGTCTCCCGCCCAGACCGTAAACGCGCGTTCGCGCAGGCGCCGATTGCACGAACCGGCAAGCGCGCCCATGCTCGAAATGACCGCCCTGTACACGGGGCGGGCGTACATGTCGCCCGAAAGCTCGCCGAGCACGCGCGCGTCGAACCCCCAGCACAACAGCTCCTGCCGTTCCGGGAGTATGTCGAAAAAGTCCAAGGAGTCGACCATCATTCCTCCTTCCCGCCCGTACGCGGCACGGCCCCATGAATCAGACCGCCGCCGCGCGGGGACCGCCGCGTCTTCGCGCCCCCGGCGATAAAACGTCCGTCAGTCGCACGGGAATTATTGTATTGAAATGAGTACGCCAAGAATACGGAAAACGCGGAGGGAATGGTACACCTTCGAGGTCGAGGTCTTAAAAAACGGGCGCGGGCGTAAGGCGGTCAGCGGGCGCGCCGGTACACCGAAGAGCTCTCTTTGAGCATGTGGATCATGGTCTTTCGAAGTTCCGGCGGCTCGAGGATCTCCACGTTTCTGCCGTACAGGAAGAGCTGCTTGCAGAGAAAACGGTCGTCGGAGACGGTGAAGGAGGCGCGGTAGTGATGTTCGCCGTCGGGGCGGATGTCCGGGTCGAGAATGGAGAGGTTTTCCTCCATCATGCCGAGCAGCTTTTCGTGGAAGCGGAGCACCACGGCGTATTTCGGGCCGATGAACGAGCCCAGCGAATCGCGGAAGACCTCCTCGACCGGCGGGGCGTCCTCGGTAAACCCGTCGTCGAGCACGGCGAGGGCGTTGATCCGGTTGAAGATGAAGAGCGCGGTCACGTTATGCGAGAGGCTTCTGCACACCAGGTACAGGTTGTTGTTGCGGAACACCAGGTGGTACGGGTGCACGCGGTAGCGCCGCGGCTCGCTCGCCGTGGCCGGGATGTAGTCGAACTCTATCTTCTTTTTTAATAACGCGGCGAAGTAGACGCGGGCCAGCATCCACAGGCCGTCCTCGGGATGGCGCGCGATGAGCTTACGCAGTATGATGTCGCGGCCCGTGTCCGTGGTCACGAAACCCGAATAGACCGCGGCCATGCGGAGCTGGACCTCCTCGTCGAGCGGGATGCGAAGCCCCGTGTGCCGTTTGCCCTTTTCGGTGGCGACCTCTATTCCGAACTCGTTTACCAGGTACTTCTGGATATAGTCGCGCACGGCCTTGTCGGTGATGGGGTCGCGCGGCTCGTCCATGGAGAGCAGGTCGGCCAGGCTTCCGGCGTTCCACTGCACCGTATCCGAAGGGTTCTGAAGAAGCGCCAGCACGTGCAGGCAGCGCTTTATTACTCCGAGGCGCGTTTCGGGATTGGGGATGGGAGCGTCTTTCATTTCGGCCCCTCTCTGTTTTTGCCGCATGGTAGCGGACTCCCGCGGGAAACGCAATACTTTTTGCGGCTGGACGAAATCCCTCCGGCAAAGCGGGCCGGAGCGCCTTATGGCCTCCGGAGGCTATTACCATCACACTTTTTTTCAGGTAGACCGCGAAGGTAGAGATCCCCGGAGCCTCTTCGCCTATATTCGGTACATACAGACAGCCGCTGGCGGCGCCCCGGCGACCTTCCGTCCGCATGCCGGGGCGCCGCGCTCTTTCCGCGCCGAAAGGCGCGGCATTCTCCACCCGGCCGCGTACGCGCGACCGGATGGATACACCGGGAGGCAGCATGAAAAAAAAGGACCGCACCGCCACACCGCGCGACGGGTCGCCGGCCGGAATCCCCGAGGCTGCGGGCGCGGAAG
>JAGODA010000408.1 GCA_017998475.1 Spirochaetota bacterium
TGTCCCGGCGAGGCGCCGGTCTCGGGCAGCCATACGAACACCTCGCTCCATCCCACGCGCCCCTGGTCGTCGTGAAGTGCGCAGACGACGAAATCTCCGCCAAGCCACTCCTCCTCGGCCGGGATGGCCATCCCGAGTCCGCCCGCGGAGCCGGCCATCAGATCGCGCACGTGCTGATGGAAGGGTACATGGAGTGGTGTGAGGTCGATTCGGGTTATCCTTGTATTGTTCATCGCGTTCCCCGGCAGTGCACTGACGTTCAAACATAATGAGGGGAGGCCGGATGAATTTGAAAGCAAAAAAATGAATACACCGCGGCACTCCGCCGCGAAAGTCGACACGCCTGGATGTCCGGGTTACACAGGTATGTGAAGCATCTTTTTTCACTGTATAAAACATGCTGGTATTCGAGTGCGTGAAATGATATCGAAAATAATATAAGTGTGTGATTATGATTGACATTAAAAGTACATATTATACAATAATATTGCATAGAGTGAATAGAATGATTATACAGGATATTACCGGCATCCGGGGTATCCGAAACGCGCGATGGACGTTCGAAGGGGCGCCTCCGGTTGGGAGGAACACGCGGCCCTATTCTTATCTTGGAGGAACGGAAGATGAACACGATTAACGTGGGAATAATCGGGTGCGGCCGGATCGCGGACCTTCACTATCCGGGCTACAGGAACAATCGCGACGCCAGGGTGTACGCTGTATGCGACTGCGACGGAGAGATGATGGTGCGGCGGAAAAAAGACTGGAAGGCCGAAAGGGCCTACGCCGATTACCGCGAGCTTCTCGCCGATCCCGCGGTGGACGCAGTCGAAATTCTGACGCCTCAGTTACAGCACGAGGATATGGTGATCGACGCCGCGCGCGCCGGCAAGCATATCGCCCTCCAGAAGCCCATGACGATCGACCTGGCGAGCGCCGACCGGATGCTCGCTGCCGTCCGTTCCACGGGAAAGGTGTTCCGTGTTACCGACAATTATCTGTTCTATCCTCCGGTGGTCTTCGCCAAAAAGCTGATCGAGGCGGGTGAGATCGGCGATCCGAACAATATGCGCATCAAGTTCATAAGCGGTGGAAGCGGCGGATGGTCCGTGCCTCCGTCGGCCTGGGAGTGGCGCCTGAAAGAAAGCATGGAGGGACGCCCCATGCAGACATTCGACCACGGGCATCATCTGTGGTCGGTGGCGTCCTTTCTGCAGGGAAGGGTCGAGCGAGTCGCGAGCTGGATCGATTCGGTCGACGGGGTCGTCGATTCGCCGGCGGTGGTGATGTGGAAGTGCGAGGGCGGCACCAGGTATGGAAGCTGCGACTACGCGCACGCGGCGGACCTTACCATCCCGTCCAAATACTACGGGAACGATGAGTGGTTCGAGGTTACAGGAACGCGGGGAATGATCCTTATCCATCGCTGTACGGGCAACGTGATGTCGGGGCCGCCGGTGAGCGTATTCAACGGAAAACGCTGGAAGCATTTCGCGGATATAAAATCGGACTGGAGCGAGGGGTTCATCGGGGCCACCCGGAATTTTGTCGCCGCGATACGTGGAGAAGAGAAGCCGATCCTTTCGGGGGAGGCCGGCAGGGAGATGCTGAGGCTCGACCTGGCAATTCAGCGTTCGGCCATGCGCAGGCGCGAGGTGTATGTGGATGAATTGGACGCGTCATTCCCGCCGCTGTACGCGTTCATGAGGAGACGCGCCGAGATTCGCGCAAATCCACGACGCCCGAAGCGCTTCAGCCTCTTCGGCGGCGGGAATTACTCGGGGTACGCCTCCAGGGCGGTCGAGCTGACGGAGGGATTGATGGAGCGTTTCGACGCGGGCCGCGCCGCCGGATGGAATTCCGTTATCGGTCTCCATCTGCTTGCGGACGGATGCTGCGCGGACGAATTGTTCACCCTTGAGGTGAAGGACGGCGCGGCCCGTCTCTCCCGCGGCGCGATTCCCCGGGACGCGGTGCTCGTGGTGAAGGTGCAGGCGGGGGTGTGGGCCGCCATGCTGCTCGGGAAAAAGCGCATCGAGATGGCGCTGATTCAGGGGAAGCTGAAGCTCGAGGGAAAGGCCGAGGAGGGCCTGAAGCTGAGGGACGTCTTCGGGCTCTAGAGCTGCAGATGGCGGCGGCCTTCACCGTGCCGTGATGCCTCGGATGCCTCCGGTTTGTGTCGGGTCGGATGATATCGATTTCAGTTTCGGACAGAAGATGGCGTCCGCTGACAACGAACGCGTCTTAACCGTGTCGCGCCGGGCTGCCTTTACAAATTTATTCGAGCGGGGTGAAGGCAAAACACGCTCGTGCGGCCAGAATTACCATATATTTCCTTTCCGAGATTATTTCCGACAAAGCTTCAGCCCATCGGTTAAGTCGACCGGTAACATTTAATTAATGGTTGGACTCAAATACTTAGGTGAATAAATATACTTCGCATATACACAGACGGAATTCTTGCCATTAATAATTCCTTGCATAAAACGGGCCGCGCGGAGTTAGTGTAACAACCGGCTGGAATGGTTTTCCGGCTCGGCTCCACAGTCTGACCGTATAATAAATTGCCATGACCAGAAAGAGAATACTCATAGTCGAAGACGAAACGCTCATCGCGGCGGACCTCGCGGGACGTCTCGAAAAGCTTGGATACGAGGTTTCCGGTATTGCCACCGGCGGGGCGGAAGCCCTCTCAACGGCCGCGGAGAATCCTCCGGACGCGGTCCTGATGGACATCACTCTCTCCGATGAAATGAACGGGATCGACGCCGCCGCCGAACTGCATGGCAGGCGCGGCATTCCGGTGATATACCTCACCGCCCACGCGGACATCCCCACGCTGACGCGCGCGCGCGAAACGGAACCGCATGGAATTCTGTTAAAACCCATCCGCGATATCGATCTGATGTCGGCCCTGGAGACGGCGATCCAGCGCCACTCGCTCGAAGTACGCCTGCGGGCGAGCGAGGAG
>JAGODA010000050.1 GCA_017998475.1 Spirochaetota bacterium
ATCCTACTCGGTCTGACCCCTAGAGCCGCCCGCGACACCCCGGGCGGCCGCCGGATGATTCCGGACGACCGCCCCGCGACGTTCAACCCCCGTTACGCCTTCTGATACCCGACTGACGCGAGCGAATCCTTTATCTCGTCCAGTATCACAGGATCGTCGATCGTTGACGGAACGTTGTAGGTTTCCTCGTCGGCGATCTTGCGCATCGTCCCGCGAAGGATCTTGCCCGAGCGGGTCTTCGGAAGGCGCTTCACCACGACCGCCTGCTTGAAACACGCGACCGCGCCTATCTGGTCGCGGACCATGCGCACCAGCTCATCCACTATCGCGGTCGGCTCACGCTCGACGCCGCTTTTCAGCACCACGAAGCCCAGAGGCAGCTGCCCCTTGAAGCTGTCGGCGGCGCCGACCACGGCGCACTCGGCGACGTCCGGGTGCTGGGAGATGACCTCCTCCATCGCCCCGGTCGACAGGCGGTGCCCCGCCACGTTGATGACGTCGTCGACGCGACCCATGATGTAGATGTACCCGTCGGTGTCGTAGTACCCGCCGTCGCCGGTGAAGTAATAGCCTGGATAGATGTCCAGGTAGGATTCGCGGAACTTGTCGTCGTTCTTCCAGAGGGTCGGGAACGTACCCGGAGGCAGGGGAAGCTTGATCGCCACAATGCCCTCGGTGCCGTTGGGAACCGGTTTCCCGTCGCCGTCGAGTATTTCCACCTGAAAGCCGGGCACCGGCCTGGTCGGGGAGCCCGCCTTTACCGGCAGGGGCTCGAGGCCCATGCAGTTCGCGGCGATCGCCCATCCCGTCTCGGTCTGCCACCAGTGGTCGATGACCGGCTTGCCCAGCATGTCGCTCGCCCAGTGATAGGTGTCGGGATCGAGCCGCTCTCCCGCCAGGAAGAGCGTTCTGAATTTCGACAGATCGTACTTCTTCATGTACTCGCCGTTGGGGTCCTCCTTCTTAATGGCGCGGAAGGCGGTGGGCGCCGTGAAGAGCACGCTCACATTGTGTTCGGAGATGACGCGCCAGAAGGCCCCGGGATCGGGCGTGCCAACCGGCTTTCCCTCGTACATGATGGTGGTGCAGCCGTAGAGCAGCGGTCCGTATACGATGTAGGAGTGGCCCACCACCCAGCCGACGTCCGAGGCGGCCCAGAAGACCTCGCCCGGTTCCACGCCGTAGATATATTTCATGCTCCAGGTGAGCGCGACGGCGTGCCCGCCGTTGTCGCGCACCACGCCCTTGGGCATGCCGGTGGTCCCGGAGGTGTACAAGATGTAGAGCGGGTCGGTGGCCTTCACCGCCACGCAGCCGGCGGGCTTCGCCTTCTTTTCGGCCGCGGCCCAGTCGACATCGCGCCCCCCGGTGAGAGCCGCGGAGGCCTGCGGGCGCTGATAGATAATGGTCCTGGCCACCTTGTGCGAGGCCAGTTCGATGGCGCGGTCCAGGAGGGGTTTGTATTCGATCACCTTCTTCCCTTCTATTCCACAGGAGGCGGTGACAATGAGCACGGGCCGCGCGTCGTCGATACGCACGGCCAGTTCGTTCGGTGCGAAGCCGCCGAACACCACCGAATGCACCGCGCCGATACGGGCGCACGCGAGCATCGCCACAAGGGCTTCGGGGATCATCGGCATGTAGATGATCACGGTGTCGCCCTTCCGAACTCCGTTTTCGGTCAGAACGCCGGCGAAGAGCGCCACCCTGTCCAGAAGCTCGCGGTAGGTGTACCGGCTCACCGTTCCGGTCACCGGGCTGTCGTAGATGAGCGCCGTCTGATCGGCCCTTCCGCCCTGCACGTGGCGGTCGAGCGCGTTATAACAGGTATTGATCTCGCCCCCGGCAAACCAGCGATAGAACGGTCTATTGGTGTCGTCGAGCACCCTGTCGTACGGGCGGTCCCAGTGCACGGCCTTCGCCGCCCGGCCCCAGAATTCCGCGGGATTTGTCAGTGATTCGTCATAGGCTTTTTGATACGCTCCGGTCATGCGTCTCCTCCTTGCTCGCCGCCCGGCCCCTGTCCGCGTCCGCGCCGGTTCCGGCCGGTGAGTGGCCAGGGTATGGGCAGTATTGCAGTGTATTGTTATAATACGACGTATTGCGGATTGAATGATATTACTACTTGATTGACCTTTTTAATGTACGATGATTGGTTGTCAACCAAAGATTTACCCGCCACACATTAAGGCGTCCGTTATTTTTTTGACATTTACGACCCGCCGGTGGACAATACTTACAGGCGAATCCGAGAGCGCAGCCATGATCCAGATCATCGCACCACATGTTCCGGCGCACATGCCGTACTTTCCCGACACCGCCCGGCGCCGGGAAAAGATATCACGGCGCCTCCCGGCGGGCGGGGGACAATGGATCCGTTGAAGGCGGTGCTGTGGGGATTATGCGGCGCGAGCGCGCTTTCCGGCGGCGTGAGCCTTCTTTTTTCGTTCCGCCTGAAACACCCTTCACTTTACAGAACACACGCGCTGATGTGCCTGAGTATCGTCGTGTACCTTGTCTGCAACATCCATCTCTATTCGACCGCGTCAATCGACGAGTACTACACTGTTTCACGCGTTCGAATGTACGGGACGGCCCTGTTCCACATTGCCCTTCTGCTCTTCGCCGGGGAATACACCGGAGTACCGCTTCGTCGGTTTACAGTACCGGTTTCGGCGCTTTTCGCCCTTTTTCTGGCGGCACGCCACGTGTTTCCTCCCTTTCTTGATTCAACCGTTCACGGTATCACCCTCCACCCTTTGCCGTGGGGAGGGCACATCTCCATGGTCGACCTTGCGGCCGGACCCTTATTCATCGCCTATCAGGCGCTGGTGATTTCCGCCTACGCGGTCGTGTTCTACGCGGCCGCGCTCCAGTATCGCGTGGGCCAGCGGCGCGGGGCCGCACTGCTCTTTGCGGGCGTGCTTACACTCTTTGCCGCTCTGATTCACGACACCGTCGTCTTCAACCTTTCGCTGAGCTGGCCGATGATCTCCGAGGCCGGTTTTACCGGCATTATCCTTCTGGTCGGAGTGGTCATTTCGGACGAGCTGGCCCGTTCGGCCGCGCTTTCGGAAACTGTCGCGGCGGGTGAACGAAGGTTCCAGGCGATATTCAACAGCACCTTCCAGTTTATCGGCCTCCTGGACAGGGAAGGCAGGATTCTCGAGGTCAACCAGCCGGCGCTCGCGTTCATAGGGGAGAGCCACGGGCGCGTACGGGGGCACTACCTCTGGGAGAGCCCCTGGTGGAACGGGCTCCCTGACGATGGGAATGAAGTCCGCGAGGCGGTTGCGGCCGCGGCCGGCGGCGCGTTCATGAGGTTTTCGACACGCCACGTTTCCAAGGAAGGAATCGTCGCGCATTTCGATTTTTCGCTCAAGCCCATTTTCGATTCAGGCGGACAAGTCGAGCTCATCCTCGCCGAGGGCAGGGACGTGAGCGGCCTGCGGGAGGCGGCCGAGACCATCGCGCGCAAAAACGAGGAGCTGGCCGCCGTCAACGAGGAGCTCGTGGCGAGCATCGAAGAGCTCGAGGCCTCGAACAACGCGTTCGAGGAACAGAACCGTGACCTGATGGAGGCACAGGCCGAGCTGAAGCTCAAGGAGGCGGAGCTCAGGCGTCTGATCGACAACGCGCCGGCCGTCATCTACCGTCAGTCCCTGCCGGACGGCGTGCTCACCTACATCGGAGGCCGCTGCGTCGACATCTTCGGCCTTACGGCGCGGGAACTGCTCGAACGCCAGGATATCTTCGACGAGCTGCTCGAATTCGACTGGAGGGAGTACCTCAGGAAGGCCTGGTACCATATCAAGCGCGGCATCGATCCGCCCACGGTGGACTTCGGAATCACGCAGAAATCCGGCGAGAAGCGATGGCTCTGCCAGCGCAGCATCCTCATCCGAGGGGAGCACGGCGAACCGCTGGCCCTCGAGGGCATCGTCTACGACATCACCGCACGCCGGCTCGCCGAAGAGGCCCTTCAGCGCTCCGAGTACTATCTGGGCTCGATTCTTCGCAGCACACCGGACATCATCTACCGGCTCGATCCGCAGGGCACCATCACGTACATCAACGAGGCCGTGAAGAAATACGGCTACGAACCCGCCCGGGTGATCGGAACAAGCCTGCTCGACTACGTTCACCCCGACGACCTGGATCTCGCGCGCTACAGGATAAACGAGCGGCGAACCGGCTCCCGCGCGACGCGCTTCCTGGAGCTTCGCATATTCACCCCGCGCGGCGGGACCGTCTATTTCGAATATTCGGCGAGCGCCATTCAGGCAACGCCTGTATTCCTCATACACGCGGAGGGGCTGTACAACGCCCCCATGCCGGAGCCGAAAGCCTTCATCGGTACGCAGGGAATCGCGCGCGATATCACCGAGCGCAAACGCGCCGAGACGGCGCTCAGGGAGAGCGAGCAGGGCCTGCGCGCGTTTATCGACCAGTCATTCGAGGGCATCGTTATAATCGACGAGGAAGGAAGGGTGGCGGAGTGGAACCCGGTAACCGAGCGGCTTTCGGGCATTCCGCGTCTGGAGGCGCTGGGCGCGGCCTACTGGGACGTCCTTTACCGCCTCGTTCCGGAGGAGCGGCGAACCGACGGACGGCGCGCCGAACTGGAACGCATGATACGCGACGCGCTGTCGACGGGCGTGCCCATCTTCAGCGGGCCGCGACTCTTCGAAAACGAGCGGACGGACGGAACGCGCGGGTACATCGAACAGGTCGTTTTCCCGATACGGACATCGAAGGGCTTCCGCTTCGGCTCGATATCACACGACGTGACCGACCGTTTCCTGCTCGAAAAAACGCTTCGGGAAAGCGCGGACAGGTTCCGCATTCTGATCGAATCGTCGCCCATTCCGGTCATCCTGGCGCGCTCGGGTAAAGTGATATTCGTCAACAACGCGTTCCGACGGCTTGCGATGCTCGAGGAAAACGAAGCCGTGGAGGGCAGAAACCTTCTGGAATTTGTCGCCGAGGAAAGGCGCGCCGAGGTGGAATCGTACGTCCGCGCCCGCCTGAGCGGAGGCGAGGCCCCGGCGCTCTACCGCTCGATCGGTCTTCGGCGTGACGGCAGTTCCTTTCCCTACGAGATAAGCGTCGTAACGGTTGAGCTCCCGGACGGCTCCGCGACGCTGGCCTACGTGCGCGAGGTCTCGGATCGCTCATAGAGGAAATCCGGTCCGGGAACATTCCAAAAATCCCTTTTTTATCTATAAATATACGTCCTTCCCTCCGATAGTTAATATTAAGGAAGACTACAACCCCGCTGGAAAAATAGAACGTGATGGCGGTCGGCTTCGGACATGGGCAGGGATTCCAGAAATCCTTTCGATACTCGCTCCATCGATAACACGATGACGTGCGGCTCGCCCTCCCGGGGCGAGGCCGATCTGTTCCGCGCGGCATTCAACGCCGGTCCGAACGCCGTTTTCGTAGTGGACAGAAATTTCCGCATTCTCGACGCGAACGGCAGGTTCCGGGAGCTTTATCCCGCGTATGAAGACAAGAACGACCTGGTGTGCTATCGCGTCATCCCGCCGGAGGAGCGCGACACCCCCTGCGCGGAATGTATCGCCCGAAAGGCTTTTCTTACCGGAGAGGACTCTTCCCATGAGGACACGGTCGAGAATAACGGCGCCGTGACCCATTTCCGGCGCCGGGCCACACCGCTTTCCGCCGGCCGCGACGGCGCCCGGGCGGTCATGGTGGTCATCGAGGACATTACAGCCAGCGTTACCTCGGCGATGGAGCAGCGCCGGCGGGCTGACGAGCTTGAGGCCGCCATCGAACGGCGCAACGAGGAGCAGCGTCAGAAGGAAAAAAAGCTCACGGTGCTCGTCAACACGGTCTACGGAATCAAGGGCGCGCACGATATGCGCGAGAGCGTCGACAGGATACTCTGCGGCTTCAAGGAGCTCGGCGCGCGGACGGCCGCCTTCGCCCTCTTCGAGGACGAGGACATGTACATATTCAAGGTCCACCCGGCGGACGTTCTGGTGAAGCTCAACGCGATATTCGGCACCTCCATCACCGGCGTCCACCTTCACCCGCACAAGAGCCCGGGCAATCCTTTCGTACAGACGGCGCTCATTGGTAAACCGACTTTTTATCGCGGCGAGAGGGAGGTGTTCGGCTTTTTCAAACAGTGTTTCCCGGCCGCCTTCGACAACGAGATCGCCGAGGCCTCATTCATGTTCAACGGGCAGTCCCAGGCGATCTTCCCGTTGAAGACCCAGGAGACGACCGTCGGCGCGATCGCGATCTCGGTGGAGGACGTCTCGTTCGAGGAGAACTTCGAGTATTTCAGCTTCCTCGCCAATTCCGCCGCGGTGGAGATCAGCCGCCAGCGCAATTCCGAGAAACTCCTGAGGTCCGAGCTGAAATACCGGAACCTGGTCGAGTGCTCGCGCGACATGATAATCCTGTGCAACAACGACGGCAGGATCAAGTATTCAAACCGGATATTCCACGAACTGACCGGCGTTTCGACGAAACGGGGAAAATCCATCGACCTCTATTCACTCTTTCCCCAGGGCCAGCGGGACAGGGTGCGCGAGATCATCGCCGCCAGCGTTCAGAACGGGTCCACCACCGAACCGCTCGAGCTGACGATGAAGACCCGGTCGAGGGGCGAGCTGTGGATCGAGATGATGGTGAACGCGGTCTCCAGCGAAATGCAGGGATTTCAGATTGTCGCGCGCGACATCACCCGGCGCAAGGGTCTCGAAGCGCTGGTGGGGAACCTTTCGGCTTTCCAGGAGAAGATACTCCAGAACGACTTTATCGGCATAATCACCACCGACCTCTCCGGACGGATTACGAGCTGGAACACCGGGGCCGCCCTGATCCTGGGCTACGGGGAGTCCGAGGCGCTCCAGCGTAACATCGCCGAATTCATCATTAACGACGGCGGGCCGGCGTACAACGAGTTCATTTCTCGCGACCCCATGGCGGCCCAGCGAAACCACGAGATGAAAATGAGGCGAAAAGGCGGGGACGCGGTCGACATCATGTACATCGAATCCGCCATGAAGGACGACAGGGGCGGCGCGATGGCGGTGATCGCCTTCTTCTTCGACAACGGCGAGAAGGCCCGGCTGGAGGAGAAGTGGCGCGAGCTCACCTTCAGGCTCCAGCAGGCACAGCTGATCACGATCGTCTCGCTCGCCAAGCTCGCCGAATACCGCGACATCGAAACCGGCCAGCACCTCGAGCGGATCATGAAATACACCGAGCTCCTGGCGCGCGAGCTTTCCCTGACCGACGAATACCGCGACTACATCTCCGAGGATTATATCGTCGACCTGGTTAACTCGTGTCCGTTGCACGACATCGGAAAGGTGGGGATACCGGACATAATACTTCACAAACCGGCCCGGCTCAACCCGGAGGAGTTCGAGATCATCAAGCGCCATTCGGTGATCGGCGGCGACACGATCGCGGAGGCCGAGAAAAAGGTGCGCGGCAGGTCCTACCTCAATCTGGGCAAGGAGATCGCCTATTATCACCACGAGCGGTGGGACGGCACCGGCTACCCCCAGGGTCTCAGGGGAAAGGACATCCCGCTTTCGGCGCGCATCGTCGCGGTTTCGGACGTTTACGACGCGCTCATAAGCAAGCGGCCGTACAAGGATGCCTATCCGCACGAAACGGCAGTGGGCATCATCCAGGAGAGTTCGGGTTCGCATTTCGACAGCGCGGTCGTCGACGCGTTCATGAAACTGGAGGGCGAATTCGCCTCGCTCAAGGAGCGGAGCCTCCAGTAATCTCCTCCCACCTCCCGTGGCGAAACGCCATATCCCCTCCCGAGACTTCAACAATACCATACGAACCCCCGACCGCCGGCCCGGGATTGAAGAGCACAGGCCGCCGCAGGCGCAGGTGCTTTATGTGTGTGTGGCCGAACAGCGCCGCGTCGCAGCCGTGGGCGCGCGCGGCCCCGGCGAGCGGACCGTAATCGCTTTTTACATGAAAGGCGTCGCCGTGAGTCACGAGGATGCGCACGCCCTCCACGTCCAGTACCTCCGAGGCCGGCAACTCGATTCCCCGCGCGCGGTCCACATTTCCCGCAACGAGCGTGACGGGCGTATCGGCGGGAAGGCGCACGCGCAGAAGGTCGGCGGCGCCGTCACCGCAGTGTACGAGCCGATCGAAGGGCGACTCGCGGTCGATGATGCGCTGCAGCATGACGGTGTTGCCGTGTGAATCGGATACCACCAGTATTTTCATCGCCTCCCCGCGCGTTTCCGTAATCCGGCTGAGGCCGTCCATTGTGCGATCCGGCGCGGCGGCGCGCAATTCCTTTTCCCCCGCCGGCAAATTATCGTGGACAAACGCGCCCGGGCGGTAATCACACTACGCCATGGGCGCGAACGATCCGAACACGGCCGTCGGGCGTTTCCATCCGCTGATCCGCCGCTGGTTCGCGGGGCGCTACGGCGTACCCACGCCCGCGCAGTCGGCCGCCTGGCCGTCCATCGCCTCGGGCGAGCACGTCCTCGTTACCGCGCCCACCGGCAGCGGCAAGACACTCGCCGCCTTTCTGTGGAGCATCGACCGCATGCTCTCAGGCGCATGGAGCGCAGGTTGCACGCGCGTGCTCTACGTGTCGCCGCTCAAGGCGCTCAACAACGACATCCGACGGAATCTCACCGCGCCCCTGGAGGAGCTCGCGGCGCTCTTCGCCGCGGAAGGGGCGCCCTTCCCCTCCATACGGGCGCTCACGCGCAGCGGCGACACGCCCGCCGAGGAGCGGCGGCGTATGCTGCGGCGCCCGCCGGAGGTCCTCATTACGACCCCGGAGAGCCTTAACATCCTCCTCACCTCGAAGAGCGGAAGGAGCGGTCTCGACGGCGTACGGGCGGTCATTCTGGACGAGATCCACGCCGTCGCGGGAACCAGGCGGGGGGTGCACCTGATGACGGCGGTGGAGCGCCTGGTGCCGCTCGCGGGCGAGTTCCAGCGCATCGCTCTCTCGGCGACGGTCCGGCCGATCGATACGGTCGCCTCGTTCGTCGGAGGGTTCCGCCTCATCGAATCTCCGGCGGGCGACCGTTATGAACCGCGGAGCGTGCGCGCGGTGAGCCCCGAAAGCCCGAAGCGCTTCGACGTGCGCGTTTGCTTTCCCGAAAACGCCCGCGAGCGCGCTACCGACGACACATGGTGGCCCGTGCTTACGGCCGATTTTAAAAAGGTCATAGCAGCCGGTCGATCCACCCTCTTCTTCACCAACAGCCGCCGGACGGCCGAAAAGCTCGCGCGGCTCATCAACGAGGACGAACCCGCGCCTGTCGCGTACCCGCACCATGGATCGCTCTCGCGCGAGCTGCGCCTCGAGGTGGAACGCAGGCTGAAGGAGGGGGCCCTCCGCGCGATAGTGGCGACGAGCTCGCTCGAGCTGGGAATCGACATCGGCGAGCTGGAGAGCGTGGTGCTGGTACAGACTCCGTTCGCGCTCTCCTCGGCGATCCAGCGCATCGGCCGGTCGGGCCACGGCGTGGGAGAAACGAGCCGCGGCCTGATCTATCCGACCCATGGCAGGGACTTCCTGTTCGCGGCGGTGGCGGCGCGCGCGGTCATGGAGCGCGACATCGAGCCCGTGCGCCCGGTCGAGAACCCGCTCGACGTACTCGCGCAGGTGGTCCTCTCGATGTGCTGCGCGGAGGAGTGGAACGTGGACCGCCTGTACGCGCGCATTCGAACGGCCTGGCCGTACCGCGATCTGCCGCGCCGGCACTTCGACCTGGTCATCGAGATGCTCGCCGGCCGCTACGCCGGTACCAGGCTCCGCGAGCTCGCCCCGAGGCTGTCTGTCGACAGGACGGATAACACCGCGCGCGCCCGTTCCGGGGCCGCCATGCTCGTCTATCTCTCGGGCGGCACCATCCCCGACCGCGGCTATTTCGACCTGCGCGTGCAGGAGACCCGCGCCCGCATCGGCGAGCTCGACGAGGAGTTCGTGTGGGAGCGCAGGGTCGGCGAGAGCTTCGCCCTGGGCGCGCAGGTCTGGCGCATACAGAGGATCACACACAACGATGTGGAGGTCGTCGCCGTCGGCGCGGCGCCGGGAATCATTCCGTTCTGGCGCGCCGAGGAACAGCACCGCGACTTTCACTTCGCCAGTCGGATCGCGCTCTTCCTGGAGGAGGCGGAACGCCGGCTGGGGGAGAAGGACTTCGAAGTCCAGCTCGCCACGCGCCATTGCATGGAGGCGTCCGCCGCGCGGGAGCTTACCGACTTTCTCGCGCTCCAGCGTATCGCGACGGGCGCCCCGCTGCCCCACCGGCGCCATCTTCTTATAGAGCACATCGACGAACCGCTTAACATCCAGGAGAGAAAGCAGGTCCTGCTCCATACCATGTGGGGCGGACGCGTCAACCAGCCCCTCGCGCACGCGCTTGCCGCGGCCTGGGAGGAGCGTTACGGCCATCGGATCGAGGTGATGGCCAACAACGAGTGCGTGATGCTGCTCGCGCCCCGCACGTTTACCAGGCGCGAGCTTCTCGATCTCCTGCCTCCCGGGCGTATTGAGGAGCTTCTGCGCATCGGGCTCGAGCGGACGGGCTTCTTTGGGGCGCGTTTCCGCGAAAACGCGGGCAGGGCGCTTCTCCTTCCCCGCGGCGGGTTCGGCAAACGCCTGCCGCTATGGCTGAACCGGCTGAGATCGAAGAAACTACTCGACGCCGTCATGGATTTCGAGGACTTCCCGATACTTCTGGAAACCTGGCGCACCTGTTTGCGCGACGAGTTCGACATCCCCGCGCTGAAATTGCTTCTGGACGAGGTGCGCGAGGGGGAAATAGCCGTCACCGAAGTCACGACGGCGAAGGCCTCCCCCTTCGCCGAAGGGCTCATCTGGCAACAGACCAACGACTATATGTACCGGGACGACACCCCCGATCCCGGCGCGCGCTCGCGCCTGGGCGAGGACCTGCTCCGCGAAGTCGCCGCGTCGGAGGGACTGCGCCCCGAGATACCGCCCGCCCTCGCGGCGGCGCTCGAGGCGAAACTGCGCCGCACCGCGCCCGGCTACGCGCCGGCCGCACCGCGCGACCTGCTCGAAACGCTCAAGGAGCGCCTGGTCGTTCCGCTTGCGGAATGGCGCGAACTGCTCGACGCGGCCTCGCGCGACCACGGCCTGGACGCTGCGGCCGCCGAAGATTACATCCGCAAAAAAATCAGGAGGATCGTCATGCCGGGCGCCGCGACCGAATCCGTCTGCGCACTCGAGTCGATGCCGCTGCTTTCCGCTCTCTCCGGCCCCGCGTCCGACATGAGCGCGGAGGAGACCGGGACGGATCCCGCCGGGCTGCTGTCGCAATGGCTCTCGTTTTACGGACCGGTGAGTCCCTCATTTGTCGGCGAGGTGCTGGGCCTTACGGAGGAGCGCCTCGAGCATCTGCTCGCGGAGCTCGGCGAGGAGGGACGCGTAGTGGCGGGCAGGCTGACGGAGGGTAGCGATTCGATCGAGCTGTGCGACAGGGATAACATGGAACGCCTTCTGCGCATGCTCCGGCGTTCGCGGAAGGCGGTGTTCAGGGCGCTCCCCCCGGACCGCCTGGGGCTTTTTCTGGCGGCCTGGCAGGGGCTTGCCTCAAGGGGAAGCCGTATCGAGGACATGAGGAACAGGCTCGAGTCGCTCTTCGGCTGGCCCGCGCCCGCGGCCGCGTGGGAGGAGTACATTCTGCCCGCCCGCCTCGACCCTTACCACACCATGTGGCTGGACGGCCTGATGCAGACGAGCGATCTCTGCTGGGCCGGCTGCGGCCCGAAGAAAATCACTTTCTGCTTCGAGAGCGAACGCGCGCTATTTGTCGAAAGCCCCGGCGGCATCGAAGAGGCGCTCGCCCTGATACCGTCCGCGCGGGGCCGCTACTCGTTCATGGAGTGCGCGCGGCATTCGGGCATCCCGACCGGCGAGCTCACCGACCGGCTGTGGGAGCTCGCCTGGATGGGGATTGCGGCCAACGACGGTTTCCACGTGGTGCGAAGCGGCGCGCTCCACGGTTTTTCGCCCTTCTCCCGGGAGAGCGACGATCCCAGGGGGGCGCGGGCGGCCTTCCATCGCTGGGAATCGACCCGGCCCATGGCCGGCAACTGGTATATGATCGACGGGGGCGCCGGCGAGCGCGATGCGCTCGAGGAAGAGGAGCTGCGGCGGGACCGCGTGCGCGCGCTCCTGCGCCGCTACGGCGTGGTCTTCCGCGAGCTTCTGGAGCGGGAGTTGCCGCCGCTGCGCTGGGGAGTCCTGTTCCGCACGCTCAGGCTGATGGAACTGTCTGGAGAGATACTCGCCGGGCAGTTCTTCGAGGGAGTCCCGGGACCTCAGTTCGCCTCCCACGAGGCATTCGCCATGTTGAACGAAGAACTCCCCGACGACGCCGTATACTGGATGAACGCCGCCGACCCGGCCTCGCTCTGCGGCGTGAAACTCGAAGCGCTGAAAGGCGCCCTCCCCCCGCGCCTGACCGCCACGAGCCTGTCCTTTCACGGAAGCCGCCCCGTGCTCGTCGCCCGTAAAAACTGCGCGGCGCTGGAGATCGCCGCGCCACCCGACTCGCCCCATCTCTTCCGCCACCTCGAACTTTTCAAGGCACTTCTGGGACGGCAATTCAACGCGCCCCATTCGGTACGCGTGGAGACCATCAACGGCGCCCAGGCCGCTTCGAGCGAGTACGCCGGCGCGTTCAGGGAGTTCGGATTCGTACCGAACTACCGCGCCCTCGAGCTGCGCAGGCGCTACTGAATCCCGCCACGGTAAATTGAATTTGACAACGGCGCTCGCCGGTTGTTTGATCCCTCCACACATCACACCCGGGAGGAAATGATGAAAAAGCTCATCGCCGTGCTCGTACTTTCCTGCGCCGCCTCGGCCTGGGCGGTGGACCTCAGGAACGAGGACTCGCGCCGCTACGAGGCGAAGATCCATTCCGTCGGGACCACCAATACCTCGATCGAGAGCAACACCACACAGATGAGCGTGTGCTCCGACTGCGAGATCGAGGTGGTCGGGGTGGGAAAGGTAAAGGCGAGCGGCTCGGAGACGGTCGTCATAAAGGACGGGTCGCTCGAGGTGCGGTAGACGGAACCGCCGCGGTCCGCCGGACGGGCCGCGGCCCATGTGGATCAGAGCTCGAACGAGTAAACGGCCGAGAACGTAATCCCGTAGAACATCAGCGTGGCCCTGGAAAATTCGCCCGAATTATCGTCATAGTCGATCGTAAACCACTGGCAGCGCCCCCCCAGCGTGATCGTGGTGGACGCCGATTCGATGTAGTACGCGAGCGAGAGCGTCGAGTTGAAGCCCGCCTCGCGCGCGGCCGACGAGCCCCCGCCCATGGATGCGTCATGCTTCTCCCGTCCGAATCCATACAGGCCGGAAAGGTTGCCGAGCAGAAAGACGCTGTCCGAAAGAGGAAGCGTGAGTCCGACACCCAGCGCGGGGCCGACCCCATAATGGCTGCCGTCCGCCCAGTTGTAGCCCATCGCCTTGACCCCGCCGAAAAGCTTCACGTAGCGGTTGATGGAGTAGTTGAGCGCGGTATCGGAGTCGTAGCGCCTGATCGACTCGGTGTTCCCGGGCGACATCTCCATGTCATACCTGCCGTAGAGGAACACGGCGGTGAGGCTCCACTTCGGCGAAAAACCAATCGCCACGAC
>JAGODA010000051.1 GCA_017998475.1 Spirochaetota bacterium
TCCCCGCGGCCTCCGCGCTCATCTCCCGCCCCAGCCCCACCTGGAGGAAAATGATGAACAGCCTGAAAAGGTCCGGATCGCGCTCGAATGTGCCATAGTACACCTTGAAGACGTCGGCGATGATCTCCCCGCCCGAGGCGTACGAGCCAATCTCGACCGTCTTTCGTATCGATTCGAGCTCCGTGGCGAGCGAGAGGACAAGAGGCTCGACCAGCGCGACGATAAGCTCGTCCTTGGTCCGGAAATACTGGTAAATGGTGGGCTTGGTGATACCGGCCTCCGCGGCGATCTCGTCCATGGTGGCGCCCGTGTAGCTTTTAGCGAGCATCAGCGTGCGGGCGGCCAGGAGTATCTCGTCCATCCTCCTCGCCTTTTCCCTTTTCATCCTCTCGTTTATCGCCGCATTTCTGGCCACGGCCCCCCCGGAAAGGTTTAACGATGATTATATTATGATAATATGTCAATATTATTTTTACTATAAGTTAAAACAATATACTATCAGTAAAATATTACTACTCCACGCCAGGGTACTTCCGTCCGGCCGGCGTCCGCGATTAATTTGTGATTGACTATATCGATTTTTAGGTCGCGACTACCCAATCATCCCGACACGCGCCGACACCATCTTCAATCGCGAGGGGGCGAAACATGGAAATCATAATCGCGCGCGACTACGACGAAATGAGCAAGATCTCGGCGGGGATAATCGCGGCGCAGATAAGAAAGAAGCACGATTCCGTGCTTGGCCTCGCGACCGGAGACACGCCGCTCGGCACCTACAAGGAGCTGGTGAGGCTCCACCGGGAGGAAGGCCTGGATTTTTCGAAAATCAAGTCCTTCAATCTCGACGAATATCTCGGACTGGCCCCTCTGCACCCCAACAGCTACAATTATTTCATGCAGGAGCACCTGTTCAGGCATATCAACACCATACCGGCGAACGAATTCGTCCCCCAGGGGAACACCGACGATCCCGAGGAATTCTGCGCCTGGTACGAGCAGAAGATCCGCGAGACGGGCGGCATCGACCTTCAGGTGCTCGGAATCGGAAGCGACGGGCACATCGCGTTCAACGAGCCCGGCTCCTCGCTGGCCAGCCGGACGCGGGTCAAGGCGCTCGTTAAAAAAACCATAGAGGACAACGCGCGGTTTTTCGAAAGCGTCGATCAGGTCCCGCGCTTCGCCATTACGATGGGGGTCGGGACCATCCTCGACGCCCGCAGAATACTCCTCGTCGCCAACGGTATGAAAAAGGCGGAGGTATGCGCCCGGTTCATCGAGGGACCGGTCACCAGCCAGATTACCGCCTCGGCCCTCCAGCTACATTCCCACGTAACGGTGGTTCTCGACGAGGAGGCCGCCTCCGGTCTCCAGAGGAAGGAATACTACAACTGGGTGCGCGACAACAAGAAGCTCGTTCACAAAAAAATAGGGCGCTGAGTGGATCAATGAACGCTATTAAAAAGAACCTGGATTCCGTCATCCGAAATTCTGCTTTTATCGCGAGGATCGGGGCGATCCGCGGCGACGCCCGGTCGTACCGGCCTCTAACGGACGGCGAAATCTCCATGCTGGAGTCCCGGGGCAACCGCTCGCTTCACTGGGATCTTGTGCGCGTTCACGCCGAATTCACGCCGGACCGCATATTCGACACCACCTTTTCCGGCGAATGCCGACTGGGGCGCTGCGACGCGACGGAGATAACCGTCTCCGGCGCGGTTGCGCTCCCGGCCGGAATATACAACAGCCTGATCGTCTCGTCGACGATCGGCGACAACTGCCTTGTCCGCGACGCGGGTCTGGTTGCGAATTATCACATAGGGGACGGGGCGGTCGTCTTCCGGGTCGGAGAACTGTCATCGACGGAGTCGCCCGCCTTCGGAAACGGGCGCACGATCACCGTGGGCAACGAGACCGGAGGCAGGGAGATTTCTTCCTATGCGGAGATGACCATCCCGGTCGCCGAAGCGGTGCTCAAAACCAGGGGCGACGCGGAGCTCATGCGCCGGTATATGGAATTCATCGACGCGTACGTCGCAGGCTGCGCCCTGCCGTTCGGCGTGGTCGACTCCGGGGCGATAATCACGCACACACCGGCCGTCAGGGACTCCTTTATTGGAAGCGGCGTCCGTATCGACGGCGCGGCGCTCATAGATAACTGCACGGTGCTCGGAGGCCCCGGCGAGGAAACCTTCATCGGCCAGGGAGCCATAGCGAGGAATTCCTGCGTACAGTGGGGCTGCGAGGTCACGTCGATGGCCATCGTCGACAACTCCATCCTCACCGAGCACTCCCACGTCGAGCGCCACGGAAAGGCGACCAACAGCATACTGGGCCCCAATTCAGGCATAGCCGAAGGGGAGGCGACCTCGTCGCTCATCGGTCCCTTCGTGGGCTTTCATCATCAGTCCATGCTGATCGCCGCTCTGTGGCCGGAAGGAAAAGGCAACATCGGGTACGGCGCGAACATTGGATCGAACCACACCTCCAGGGCCCCCGACCAGGAGATCTGGTGCGGCGAGGGAGTCTTTTTCGGCCTGGGGACAAACATAAAATTCCCCGCCAATTACGTCAACGCGCCCTACTCGATAATCGCCACGGCCGTCGTCACCGCTCCGCAGAGGATCGACTTCCCCTTCTCCCTCATAGCCAGGCCGGAGCGCGCCATGCCGGGAATCCCCGAAACCCACAACGAGATCATGCCCGGCTGGGTTCTCGCGCACAACCTGTACGCGATACTGCGAAACGAGGGAAAATACAAAAAGAGGAACAAGGCGCGCAGGACCGAATTCGACTTCCGCGTATTTCGCCCGGAAACCGTCGCGAAAATGATCTCCGCGCGCGGGGCACTGTCAGAGGTCACCCCGCTGAAAGAGGCGTATACGGGGGATGACATCCCCGGCGCGGGGAAAAATTTCATGACAGAAAAATGCCGCGCCAGCGGGATGGAGACCTACACCTTTTTCATACAGTACTACGCCCTGATGGGGCTGAGGGACAGGCTGGCGCGACGCGACGCCGGAACCGGACCCGCGTACGCGCCGGACGCCGCCGATCCCGAGTGGGAATTCGTGCGCGGGATACTCGCGTCCGAGGGCCTCGACCGGTCCGCCCCCGCCGAGAACATGCGGAGGCTTATCGAATACCGGGAAAGGGCGCTTGCGGACACGGTCCGCTCGAAGGAAAAGGACGACCTTCGCGGACGGAGCATCATCGACGATTACGACCGGATCAACGTGAGCGCCGGAGACGACGCGTTCATCCGCGAGGCGCGCGAAGAAACGCTAAGATATATCGAGGAGACAGAAAGACTCATCAAGAGTCTGTAACCTCCCTCGCTCCCGGCGTGCACATCCGCTTCGTCTTCCGTCTTGACAGGCTCACCCGGTGAGAACATACTATGGACGCCCTCGCATACAATCCGGGGGTGCCGCGCATCACGGATGCGTGAATACAGAAAAAGGAATGCGGAATGAAAAAACTACTGCTGGCACTGGCTGTACTCGTCCTCATCCTCGCCGCGCTCCCCCTCATAACGGGGAATCTCGAGACCAGGGAACTCAACGACAATGTCCGCAAAGAGCTCGGTCTGAAATTCCTGAAGCTTTCGGACGGCAGCGTCCACTACGACGTCAGCGGCCCCCAAGAGGGCGAGATCGTAGTGCTGGTTCACGGCAACGCCGCGCCGTATTTTTCCTGGGACAAAAACATGAAAGCGCTTTCCGACGCCGGCTTCCGCGTGGTACGCTACGACCTCTACGGCTTCGGCTATTCGGACCGGCCGGACACTGTCTATTCGCGCGAGCTGTACGACCGTCAGCTTTCCGGCCTGCTCGAAAAACTGAACATAAAGGGTCCGGTCAATCTGGTCGGAACATCGCAGGGCGGCAGTATCGCCGTGTACTACGCGGCGAAGCACCCGGAAAGGGTGAAACGGCTCGCTCTCCTGTCGCCGTTCATCAACGTGCTCCCGATGAAGGCGATGATAGGCCTTATAAAGGTCCCGGGCGTCGGCGATTACATCGGGCGCGTCGCCCTGGACCGCATCAACATCAATTATCCCCAAAAGGTGTTCGCCAACACCTCCGCCATCCCGGCCGAATACACGGACCGGTACATGGAACAGCTTTCATACAGGGGATTCAAACGCGCGCGGCTCTCCAATCTCCGCGGCGATTCGCTCGCCGACTTCACCGCCGAGTACGAAACCGTCGGAAGATCGAGCGTTCCCGTACTGCTCACCTGGGGAACGGCGGACATCGTGATACGGTCCGACTCCGTCGCCGGCATCAAAAAGGCGATGCCGAAGCTCGAATATCACGAGATACCGGGGGGCGGGCATCTCGTTCATTACGAAAGCCCGGAGAAGGTAAACGGGGTGCTGGTAAAATTCTTAAAGAGGTGAACGCAGGCGGCCCGGCGAGCTCGCCGGGCCGCGCGTTTCGACGATGCTAGCGGAGAATGCTGCCGAGGATGCCGCGCACCAGCCTGGCGCCGGCTTTGCCGGCTATCTCCCGGCCGATGGTACTGCCGATGCTCCGCGCCATCCCCTTCGCGAAACTCTCGGCCACGGTCTGCCTGCCGCGGCCTCCGGCGGCCGGTTTTTTCGCGGCCCTGCCGGTTTCCCTTTCTTCCTCCTCGGGGTTTTCGGCCTTTACGCGTTTCTCCGCTTTTTTCGAGAGGATCTCGAACGCCGATTCGCGGTCAATGTCCTTTTCGTATTTGCCGCGCAGGTCCGAGGACTTCAATAGATCCGCGCGCTCATCGTCCGAGATGGGCCCCAGGCGGCAACCAGGCGGACGCACGAAAACGCGCTCCACCATGCCAGGAACGCCCTTCATGTCGAGGAAGCTCACCAGCGCCTCGCCCACGCCGAGCTCGGTGATGGCCGTGCCGGTATCTATTCCGGGATTGGCCCTGAAGGTCTCGGCCGCGGCTTTCACCGCCTTCTGGTCTTTGGGCGTAAACGCGCGCAGGGCATGCTGCACGCGGTTGCCGAGCTGACCCAGTACCTCCTCGGGTATGTCCAGCGGGCTCTGTGTGACGAAGTACACGCCTACGCCCTTCGAGCGGATGAGCCGCACGACCTGTTCGATCTTCTTGACCAGCGCCTTCGGCGCGTCATTGAACAGAAGATGGGCCTCATCGAAAAAGAACACCAGGAGCGGCTTGTCGGCGTCCCCGCGCTCGGGGAGCTCCTCGAAGAGCTCGGACAACAGCCACAGCAGGAAAGTCGAATAGAGCACGGGGTGCAGGACCAGCTCCTCGGCGGAAAGAACGTTGATCACGCCGCGACCGCCGGAGTCGCGCCGAATCAGGTCATTCAGGTCCAGGTCGGGCTCGCCGAAAAACACGTCGCCCCCCTGCTGCTCCAGGGGCAGGAGCTTGCGCTGAATGGTCTGCACCGTCTGCTTCGACACCTGGCCGTATTCGGCCGATACCGTATCCGCGTTGTCCGCCAGGTACTGAAGCGCCGCCTTGAGGTCCTTAAGGTCGAGAAGCAGCAGACCCGCCTCGTCGGCCACGCGAAACAGCAGGCTCATCGTGGTGCTCTGCGCCTCCGAGAGCTCAAGCAGCCGCGACCAGAGGTCGGGCCCCATATCGCTTACGGTTGCGCGAAGAGGCAGTCCCTTCTTGCGGTACAGGTCCCACAGCTCGACGGGATTCGCGCGGTACTCGAAGCCCTCGATGCCCATCATACGGACGCGCTCCTCGATCTTCTCGTGCGTCTTCCCGGCCCGGCTGAGGCCGGCGATGTCCCCTTTAATATCCGCAACGAAGACCGGGACCCCGATATCCGAAAAGACCTCCGCCATCATCTGCAGCGTCACCGTCTTCCCCGTTCCCGTTGCGCCCGTTATCAGGCCGTGACGGTTCGCCATTGACGGCTCGAGATACGCCTTCGCCGTCCCCTGCCCCATGAGTATTCTGTTGTCAGCCATTGTGGTCCCCCCGTAGATACGCTTCTTTGAATTGCGTGCCGGCCGCCTCGCCGGCGGCGGGATCGGGAAAGTCCCGAACCGGCATAGCGATTCCCGCTCCAGATGAGCACACAATCACGGTCTTCGCAAATCAAATTCTTCATGAACCGGACGGTATGGTTGAATTTGTTATATACTTGATCCGCGTATATGTGGTATGATAGATTCAGCGATGGCCCTTTCACGACGGGCCGGCACTGTTTCGATATCGTTCAAGCGAGGCGTCGTATGGACTTTCTCGACATGCGGACGGTTATGTTCAGCCATCTGCTCGTGGACCTTATCTGCACACTCGTCGTAACCTTGCTGTGGATTCAGAACCGCGGGCGCTTCAATGGAACCGGACTCTGGGCGGTCGACTTCGCCTTCCAGACCTCGGGAGTGATCCTGATAATGCTGCGAGGAGTCATACCGGACCTGTTTTCGATCATCCTGGCAAACACACTCATAGTCGCGGGCATGCTTCTCGGATACCTGGGGGTTTCGCGTTTCACGGAGCACAGAGCGCCACAGGCCCACAACTACATCATCCTCGCCGCGTTTCCGGTGCTTTTCTATTTTTTCACCTTTGTCACGCCAGATACTCCGGCGAGAATCATAGTATTCACCCTGGTACTCCTGATATTCAGCCTTCAATACGCCTGGCTCACGCTTCGTGGTGTCGACCGTGTGAAACGGCCGATAACACTGCCGGTAGGGCTGGTATTCTGTGCGTACTGTGCTGTGAGCACGGCCAGAATTATCGTTCAGATTATGTTCGACCAGGTAAATAGTGATTTTTTTAAATCTGGCCATATCGACGCGTTGTATATTATTGCATACCAGCTGCTGTTCGTTCTTTTCACATACAGCCTGTCATTCATGATTAACAAGCGCCTGTATCTCGACCTCCAGACCCAGGAGGAAAAGTTCGCGAAGGCCTTTCATTCCTCTCCCTATGCCGTCGCGCTCTCCAGTTTTTCCGATGGCAGGCTGTTCGAAGTCAACACGGGATTCGAGGAACTAACAGGCTACCCGGCCGCCGAGGCCCTGGGAAAAACAACAATAGAGCTCGGACTGTGGGCCGATGAAAATGACCGCGCGGCAATAACCGGAGAGCTGTCGCGGAACTCCAGGGTGAGGGACATCGAGATCAATTTCCGCAAAAAGTCGGGTGAGGCCGTCACCGGACTTCTCTCGGCGGAGGCAATCATGGTGGACGGTCGCCGGGCACTGCTCTCCAGCATCAGCGACATCACCGAGCGAAAGCGGAACGAGGAAAGGATCAGGGCGCTGTTGGCCGAGAAAGAGCTCATCCTGGTGGAGGTACACCACCGCATAAAAAACAACCTCAACACTATCTACAGCCTGCTCAACCTCCAGGCGTCGGCGCACAACGATCCATCCGCGTCCGCCGTGCTCCATGACGCCGCACACCGGGTGCGGAGCATGATGCTGCTTTACGATAAGCTCTACAGGGCCGAGCACGTGACCGAGATATCGGCAAGAACCTATCTCCCGCCGCTCGTCGGCGAGACGGTCGCCATATTTCCGTCCGGCGGATCAGTCCGGGTCGAGGCGGACGTGGAGGATTTTACTATAAAAGCCAAAACCGCTTCCACGCTCGGAATAATACTCAACGAGCTTGTCACCAACGCGATTAAATACGCCGTCGGCGATCGAAAAGACGCGGTCCTGCGGCTCACGGCGGCCAGAAACGCCGAAACGATCACCATCGTCTTCGAAGACAACGGGCCCGGCATTCCGGAATCGATATCAATCGAAAATCCGACCGGTTTCGGCATGCGGCTTGTCGACATGCTGGTCAGACAGCTGGGAGGCACGGTGCGTATCGTTCGGAGCGATGGGACGCGATTTATCGTAGAGTTCAGGGAGTAGGAAATGATCGTGGCGTGGCGCATTCGTCGAGCGTTCAAAAGGTGTTGACAGCGTCCGAAGCCCCGCCTACAATCACGCAGATTTTCACGCGACGCGGGCGCCCGGGCCCGTTCCGATCGTCAGTTCAGAGGTAGACCATGAATTACAGGCTGGTTCGGCAGTTCTCCATCAACGCGAGCGACAACTTCTTCAATTTTTTCTATAAAATCGTCGATTTCTTCAAACTGCTGATCGAGGTGTGGTGGGCCTTCTATGACATCTGGGAGGCGTTTTTCCTTATCTTCTTCAATCTGTTCATGTACGTTTATTATCTCTTCATCTTCATAATCGACAAGCTTACCGAGTCCGAGGCGGCACTCTTCTTCTGGCGGACCATTCCCAAACGGGTTCCCTACAAGCCCGGAAAAGTCTATATAAAAGACCTGCACAATCCCATACCCGCCGCGTACGGACGGCAGGCCGCCGTCGCGGTTTCTCAGGGAGTGGCAAGCGCGGTATCGGCGGCAAAAGAAACGGTCGCCGCGCCGCTCACCAGCGTGCGTAAACAGGCCGCGGGCGCGCGGGGTTCTATCGTCAAGAAGTTGATGGAATTTATCTCCACGATCCTCGGAGCCGTATGGGCCGTAATCAGCTTCCCGTTCAGAAAGATCGGCAACGCGCTTTCGGGGAAGATGAAACCCGTTCCGAGGGAAGAGCAGCCGGGATCGAAAAGCCTTATCGACGAATACCTCAAGGAGTACGAGCAGCGCAGGAAGTCATAGGCCGTTCGGCGAGCGCGAAATACAGTATCACGACGTTACCCCTGTCGTTCCACGCGGTGTCGCAGTAATAGCGCATAAGCGGCAGCCCCCGGCCGCGCTCCTTCAGCTCGCCGGTGGCGGCCGGGCAGGTCTCCGGCCTGAACCCCGCACCCTCGTCGCCGATTGCGATGCGCAGCCTTCCGGCCGAGTGCGAAATAACCACCGTCACCTTCTTTCCGGGATCCCAGCCGTTACCGTGCTCCATCGCGTTGGTTACGGCCTCGTCGATAACCAGGCGAAACTCCTGCCTGTCTATGACGGTCGAAAGGCCCGCTTCCGAAACGGCGCCGACGACCGCGCCCACCGCCGCTAATCCTGCGTCCCTCGAGCTTGGGAACGACATGGAGAGGAGCTCCCGGCCACAGGGTGATGGTAATCTGTCTTTATGCACATTCATATCTCATCCGGCCCTCCGACACCGCGCGGACGCGGGGTAACGGCCGAAGCATTAATATAATGCGCAAATATTAATTATCAATAAATTTATCGATGTTTAATGAAAACATGACCTAACTATCGGGAAAAACGATGAGTCCCGGCTGAAAAACCGGGAGCCGTATATCGGGATCCGCCGGATCAGCGCCCGAGGTACTCGCGCACTTTCGCGACGATGTTCCCGCTCGAGAAGCCGAAGCGTTCGGCGAGCACACCGGCCGGCGCCGAGGCGCCGAAATGCTCCAGGGTGATGTAGAGCGCGCCGGCCCCGGCGTACCGCTCCCAGCCCATCGAGATACCTGCCTCCACGACCGCGCGTTTCGCGACCGCCGGAGGCAGAACGCTCGATCGATATCCTTCATCCTGCCCGTCGAACAGCTCCCACGAAGGGAACGATACCACCCGCGCGCCGACGCCCGCCGATTCAAGCTCCCTGGCGGCTTCGAGCGCGATATGCACCTCGGAGCCGCTCGCCATCAGAATGATGTCCAGATCGCGCGCCGGGTCCCACAGCACATAGGCGCCGCGCGCGAGGTTTCGCGCTCCCTCCCCGCCGCGCTTCAGCACAGGGACGTCCTGCCGCGTCAGCAGAATCGCGGTGGGCCCCGCGGGCAGGCTGAGAGCGGCGATCCACGCCTCCTTCGTCTCCTCGGCGTCCGCCGGGCGTATCACCCTGAGACCGGGTATCGCGCGCGCGGCCGCGAGCTGCTCGACCGGCTGGTGAGTGGGGCCGTCCTCTCCCACAAAAAACGAGTCGTGAGTGAATATATATACCGTTCGAAGTTTGGAAAGCGCGGCCAGCCGCACCGGAGGACGCATATAGTCCATAAAAACGAAGAAAGTGGCTGTATATGGGATGAAGCCGCCATAATAGGCGATGCCGTTCTGGATTGCGCCCATCGCATGCTCGCGAATTCCAAAGCGTATATTGCGCCCCACCTTCCCCCGTCCGGTCTCTCCGAAGCCTTTAACAAATGATTTATTGCTCGGCGCCAGGTCCGCCGATCCGCCCACGATATTCGGAAGCGCCCTGAAGAGCGATTCGAGCACCTTTCCGCCGGCGCCGCGCGTTGCGACCTTCGAACCGACCTCGAAAACCGGAAGGGCCGCGCGCACGGCGTCAGCGTCAACCGGACCGAAGAAGCCCTTCCATCGCTTCCCGGACTCGCCCTTCATGACCGCGTCGAACAGTGACCTCCACGCCGCGTATTCCGACTCGAGCTCCTTCCGTCTTTCCGCGAACAGTTCGTACACGCGGTCGCCGACACAGAAGGCGCCGTCTGGATCACACCCGAGGTTCGCCTTCGTCTTTTTTACCTCCCCCTCTCCGAGCGGCGCGCCGTGCGATTCCTCGCTGCCCTCCATGCCCGGGCTTCCCTTGGCGATGCGCGTCTTCGCTATGACGAGCGAGGGCCTCGAGGACTCACACCGGGCGGCGTCGAGCGCCGCCTCAACGGCGTCGCAATCGTGTCCATCGATTTTCTGAACATGCCAGCCGCAGGCGGAAAAGCGCGCCGCCACATCTTCCGAAAACGCGAGCTCGGTCGAACCCTCGATGGTGATGTCGTTCGAATCGTATATGACGATGAGCCGGCCGAGCGCCCAGTGGCCCGCGAGCGACGCCGCCTCGTACGAGATCCCTTCCATCAGATCGCCGTCGCCGGCGAGAACGTAAATATAATGGTCGATGACGCGCTTCTCCGCCGCGAATTCCGCGCGCAGCAGTTTCTGGGCCAGCGCCATGCCCACCGCGTTCGCCACGCCCTGCCCGAGCGGGCCCGTGGTGGTCTCCACTCCCGGCGTGTGCCCGAACTCGGGGTGCCCCGGGGTGCGGCTGCCCCACTGGCGGAAATTTTTAAGCTCCTCGATCGAAAGATCGTACCCGGAGAGATGCAGCATCGAATACAGGAGCATGGACCCGTGACCGGCGGAGAGCACGAACCTGTCGCGGTTCGGCCATGCCGGGTCCGACGGAGCGTACCTCAGCGCTTTGAGCCACAGCACGGCCGCTATCTCGGCGCACCCCATCGGCATGCCCGGGTGCCCGGATTTCGCCTTCTGGACGCCGTCCATCGCCAGCGTTCGTATGGTCGTCGCCACAAGTTGCATGTCTTCTTTCGTGATCTGCATCGCGGAAATCCCCCCGGAGGTTTTCAACGTCGAGCGTCCGGATAGAAACTGCATCACCTGGCGCTTCCGTAAAGCAGAATTTTATTTTTTGCTTGTTCCCACGCGGCGACGGGTATATCATCGGCCTCCGGGTCGCCCTCCCGTCAAGGGCACGGCGTATCAGCGTGTCCGCCGATCGTCCATTCTTCAGGAATGTATATGAACAATCGCTTTTTCGATAAGATGTCAATAAAGAAGAAAGTCATATTCGGCATCATCGTCGTATTCCTTGCGGGCCTGCTCGTTACAAATCTCTGGTGGCGCGCGCGTATCGTCCGGCTTGGCGAGACGGAAGTCGTCGACAAGGCGCGCTCCATCTGCATGATGGGAGAATCCATGCGCGAATATATGTCCGACAACTGGGGGCGCGGCGTCTTCGACCGCGACCGCCTGGTCGAGGACATACAGGGCAAATTCGTGTTCGCCGTTCCGGTCTTTTCGGCCATAAAGACCATGGAGAAAAAGTCATCCGAGATGGGATACGTATTCCGTGTCCCGAAGTTCCAGCCGCGAAATCCCAAAAACGAGCCCGACGCCTTCGAGGCCGCGGTGCTGAAAAAACTGTCCGTGGAAAACCTCGACGAATACTACAAGGTCGATTTTTACGGCACGGGCACCATACGCTACTTCCGCTCGATACGACTCACCAAAGACTGCCTGATCTGCCATGGCGATCCGCGCACCTCGAAGGCCCTCTGGGGACGTGACGACGGGAGGGACCCCACGGGAGGGCCGATGGAGGGCTGGAAGGAAGGCCAGATCCACGGGGCCTTCGAACTCATATACGACCTTCGTAAATTCATATCGGAACAGTACCATGCGATCATTCTCAGCTTCATTCTCAACCTGCTGGTCTTCGCCGGCGCGATAGTGCTCATCCGCCTGATCGTCAAGCGAGCGCTCGACCCGCTCGACGGCATCGCCGAATCCCTCACCGAGATCAACCGCGGGGCCGGCGACCTCACACGCAAGATCGACATACCACGCGAGGACGAGGTCGGCAGGGTCGCGCGCCTCTTCAACGACTTCCTCGACGGCATGAGAAACATGCTCGTGTCGGTGCGCGATTCCGCGGAGCACGTCGGCAGTTCCTCCATCGAAATGACCAATTCCAGCCAGAACCTGGCCGCGGTCGCGCAGGACCAGGCCGCTTCGATAGAGGAAACGAGCTCGGCGATGGAGGAGATAAAGGCCACCATAGATTCGGTTTCCGAAAACGCCCGTCAGCAGGCAGGAAAGGCCGACGCCACCCGCGAATCCATGGAGTATCTCGCCGGGGCCATCGTAAAAATCAACGAAAGCGCGCAGAACGCGAACAGGATGGCCGAGGAAACGCACACCTACGCGCGCGACGGCGAGAGCATCCTTGGAAGCACGGTGGAGAGCATGCGCCAGATCAACGAGAGCTCCGGCCGCATCACCGAAATCGTCACCATCATCGCCGACATCTCCGACAAAATCAACCTGCTCTCGCTTAACGCCTCTATCGAAGCCGCGCGTGCGGGCGAATACGGCCGCGGCTTCGCCGTCGTCGCGGAGGAAATCTCCAAGCTCGCCGACCAGACGGCCCTCAGCTCCAAGGAAATCAACACGCTCATACAGGAGACGAGCGGCAAGGTGGACACGGGCTCCGAGCTCGTGGAGCGGACGGCCGCCAGCCTGCGCAAGATCATCGACAATGTAAAAACCACCGCCTCGCTTATGGAGAACATAGCCCGCTCCGCGGTCGACCTCACCACCATGAGCGAAAACGTGAAGGGTGACGTGCTCGCCGTCAACCGGATGTCCGAGGAGATTTCGGTGATGATGGAGGAGCAGAGCATCTCGAGCAACGAGATCATCAAGGCGATCGACCAGATCAACAACGTCACCCAGTCGGTAGCGAGCGGATCGGAGGAGCTGGCGGCCGCTTCGGAAGAACTTTCAAGCCAGGCGGACCTGCTCCGCGGCGTCGTGAAAAGATTCAGGCTGGAATAGGGGACGGCACGAAGAAAACGCGGGCGTCAACCGGCGCCCGCGTCGACACCCTCTAAACCGCCTTCATCTGTTTGATGGTCTCGGTGAACCACAGCGCCTTCATGGCGTCGCCCTCCAGCTTCAGAGTACCGTCCGCGAGGGCTTTCATCTTAACTTCCTGGTCCTCGGACTTCATGATCGAGAAACCGGCGGCGGCGTCGCTCCAAACCAGCGATACGTCGGCAGACGCGGCGATCCCCCCGGTGGAGGTCAGCGCGCCGCCCTTCAGCGAGTAGTAACGCCCTCTTCGGCCGTCAGCCGTCCTGATTTGAACGACCATGTCCTGTTCGGCAAGGCGCGCCCTGAACGGGCCGCTTTTTTTAGAGGCGGATTTAAGTTTGAGCCCGAGGGCCCACAGCAATAGCGAAAATTT
>JAGODA010000409.1 GCA_017998475.1 Spirochaetota bacterium
GTGCCAGCGCGCGAACGACGAGATAACGGACCTGCGGATAGACGCGATAAAGGACGGATTAAAGGACAGGAGCATCGCCCTGAAGCTCGACCCCAAGAAACTCGTGCTCATACTGTGGGGAATGACCTACGGCCTCGTGGAGGTGATTCTCATGAGACGGCCGCATCTCGAAACGAGCTACGAGACCAGCGCGGAAGAGATATTCGGCGTGTACATGGCGCAGGTGCGAAGGTTTCTGGAAGGGAAATGAGGCGGCCCGGAGTGCGCCCGGCCCCGCGCGCGGAAGCGCACGGGAGCGCCGGGCCTTCGGGGAGCGCTTACTCGCGATCCCGGTTCTGCTTCTTCTCCTTCTTCGCCAGTTTCTTTTCCTTGGCGTTTTTCTGCGGTTTCTTCTTCGCTTCCTTCTTGATCTCACCCGCTTTAGGCATGGCATTCACCTCGCGTAACGTACAGGATTCCGCAAACGATACACGACGACGCTCAGCCTGTCAACGGATGTTTGTCTCGCGGCGACAAAAATTCTCGCTTCCGCGGTCTCCCCGTACACCGGGGGCCGCGGCGCGCGGGGAATCATCACCCCCCCCTATTTTCCTTGATTTATCGTACGGGCGTTCCTACCATACGGTATGATCGCAGCGCCACCCATATATTAAGGAGGACTCTATGGCCCCGTCGCGTTCGCGCATCCTCAAAACCGTCGCTTCCATCGTCATCATGCTCGCCCTGCTCGCCTTCATCGGCTGGTGCGCGCGCTGGCGCATCATCGCCTGGCACCTTGGCCTGCCCGCCCCCGGGTATTCCGTAAGCGTGCAGAAGGACGTGATGGTGCCCATGCGCGACGGCGTGCGCCTCTCCGCGGACATCTACCGCCCCTCGAAGGAAGGAAAGTACCCGGTGATTCTGCTGCGCACCATGTACGGAAAGCGCAACCCGGGGCATAAATACTCGTTCACCGGAAGCCTGTTCGCCTCGCAGGGCTACGTGTTCATCGTGCAGGACGTGCGCGGAAAGTTCGACTCCGAGGGCGAATTCTATCCCTACATCTACGAGGCCGGGGACGGGCACGACACCATCGAGTGGGCGGGCACGCGCGAGTGGAGCACCGGGAAGGTCGGAACCTACGGCTTTTCGTACTGGGGCTCCACGCAGTGGCTTCCGGCCCCGCTTCGAAGCACATACCTTAAGGCCATGGTCCCCATAGTGACGAGCCAGGACGTCTACCCGCGCTGGATCTACAACGGCATCTTCAGGCTGAACGACGTGCTGGTGTGGCACTACGAAAACGCCCCGAAACGCGCGCAGAGCGCCGAGGGTGTGGACTGGGACAGGGCCGTGCGCACCCTCCCGCTGTTAAAGGCCGACGACTCGCTCGGCGCCGACATCCCGGCGTACAACGACTGGATTACCCACCCGCGCCCCGGACCCTACTGGGACCGCGTGCGCGTTGACGACAGGGTGGCCGCCATTCAGGCACCTGCCCTCATCATCGACGGATGGTACGACTACTACCTCAATCTCGCGATCGACGACTTCAAGCGCATGAAGGCCGCGGGCGGGAGCGACGAGGCGCGCCAAAGCGTGCTCCTGGTCGGGCCGTGGACGCACGCTTCCAAATCGAAGTTCGACGACGCGGACTTCGGCAAACAGGCATCGTTTATGCGGCAGGTGCGCACCATTCTGGCGTGGTTCGACTACTGGCTTAAGGGCGAGAAGAACGGTATCCTCGACGGCGGAAGCGCGCGCTACTTCACCATGGGAGCGAACGAGTGGCGCACGGCGAACGAATGGCCGCCTGCCGGAACGCGGTACACGCCGTACTACCTCAAGAGCGACGGCAAGGCCAACTCGGCGAAGGGCGACGGCATTCTCTCCGAAACGGCCCCCGGGGCCGGAAAGCCCGATTCGTACGTCGCCGACCCGGAAAACCCGGTGCCGAGCGTCGGCGGGACCTCCATTTTCGGGAAGCTTAAGGCCGGTCCCTTCGATCAGCGCGAGGTGGAGTCGCGCGAGGACGTGCTCGTTTACACCACCGCGCCGCTCGAGTCGGACATCGAGGTGACGGGCCCGGTGAGGCTGGTGCTCTACGCCTCCTCGTCGGCGCGCGACACCGACTTCGCCGTCAAGCTCGCGGAGGTGCGTCCGGACGGCACTTCGGTGAACGTTCAGTCCGCGGTGTACCGCGCGAGCAACCGGGAGTCGCTGAAAAAGCCCGCGCTCCTGGAAAAAGACAGGGTGTACCGGTTCGAGATCGACGCGGGCAACACCAGCATGCTGTTTAAGAAGGGGCACCGCATACGCCTGCAGATAGCCGGTTCGAACTTCCCCGAATACGGGCGGAATCTGCAGACGGGCGAGGACAACGGCACGACCGTAAAGACCGAAAAGGCGCGCCAGACGGTGTTCCACGACCGGGCCCGTCCGTCGCACCTCGTTCTGCCCGTCATGCGCCGATAGCCGTGCGCGCGGGGAAGGCCACGCCGGCCTTCCCCGTGTACGGCTTTGTGCGCACGGCTCCTCGCGCTCAGATATCCAGCAGGTTCTTGGTCGAGAAATTCGGTTCGGACGTGCAGTTGATGCCGAGCTTGCGCAGTCCCGCGTCGTCGCCGGGCGAGGGAATGTGCGTCATGTGCATCTCGCAGCCCTTCAGTTCGGTGAGCTTCTCCATGGCGACCAGCGCCGTCGGGTTGCTCTCGGCGCTGATGCACAGCGCTATGAGCGTCTCCTCCAGGTCGAGGCTCAGGGTCTTCGAGCCGTAGATGTTACCTTTCAGGCGCATGATCGAATCGATGATGTGCGGGGAGAGCAGATGGATGCGGTCCGGTATGCCGGCGAGTTTCTTCACCGCGTTGAGCACAAGGCTGGGGGCGGCGTGCAGCAGGGGTGAATTCTTTCCGGTGACGATGCTTCCGTCGGGCAGCTCGATCGCGGCGCCGCAGTAAATCCCCTCGTTCCCTTTTC
>JAGODA010000410.1 GCA_017998475.1 Spirochaetota bacterium
CCATACGCCAAACCGGTGAAGTGCCGGGCGACATGGCGACCTCAATCGGTGTCAAGTATTTCATGTACGTGCTCACGCTCAATATTTGTTACATGGACAGGCCGGTGAAGGAGGCGGTGGAGAGGGTTCGCGAGATGCACCGGAAATTCGGGGGATCATGAACTTCCGCCGTCGAGCACGGCCGCGCGTTTCGTATAGAACTCGTCGGGATTGTCATTCATGAGGAAGTGCCCGCTGCGGTTGATCATGATCGCGGGGACCGGTCCGAGGCGCGACAGGACCGGTATCGTCCTGTTCCTTTCACCGAAAAAATAGGCCTTGCGGCAGGGGAGGGCGAGAAAGTGGCTGAGGAGTTTCCCGCTGTCGGACCATTCCACCAGGGAACGCGCGCTTTCCGTGAATGCGCGCGGATTCGATTTTGCGCTCCACTCCGCCCAGAGCCGCATCCCCTTCTCCTCGGGGCCGCGCGCGGCGAGCATGAGTTCCCTCCGGAGCCGTTCTCGGGAACGATCGTAGGTAATGGATACGGCGCGGCGGCTCACTGTGCAGTCGGAACCGATGAGGTTCCCTTCGATGCTGACGAGCGAAGCCAGCCGCTTTCCCAGACGCTCGGCGAGCAGCACGGCTATCGCCCCGCCCATGCTGTGCCCCGCGATATGGACGGCTCCGTGTGGCAGGCTCGCGAGCGTCGCGAGGCAGACTTGGGCGTGATCTTCCAGCGCGCAGGAAAAACCTTCGGGAAGGGGCGAGTCGCCGAAGCCGGGAAGGTCGATCGCGGCGAGGGAGTACGGTGCGAGCGCGGGACTCGGGAATGCGTCGGCGAAAGACTCCTTTGCGCAGCCGAGGCCGTGGATGAAAAAAATGAGCTCGCTTCCGCCGCCCCTCGACGAGAGGACGATATCATGCGTTTCCCCCGCGCAGGCTATGGCGATCCGCTCCGTATCCACGGAAGCGCTCCGGCCTACCCGGCGTACGCGATAGCTTCGATCTCCACCAGGGCGCCCCGCGGAAGCCCCGCAGCGGCATAGGCGGCGCGGGCAGGGAAATCGGAGCGGAAGAACCGCGCGTAGACCTCGTTCACCTTCGCGAAGTCGTTGATATCGGCAAGGAGCACCGTCGTCTTCACGATGGCGTCGTACTCAAGCCCCGCTTCGCGCAGGATGGCGCCGATGTTCTTCAATGCCCGCTCCGCCTGCGCCGCGGTGTCGCCGTCCAGCTCCTTCGTCGCGGGATCGATGCCGAGCTGGCCTGATATAAATAGAAAACCGCCGGCGATGACCGCCTGCGAGTACGGGCCTATCGCATCCGGGGCGCCGCCGGTGTGAATGATTTTTTTCATTGGACGTGTCCTTTTGTGGTGATGCGGTAATTATGGATTGCGCAAATAACATATCAAGCTATTTTTGGGCCTTCATTGCTTACGAGGAAAGCGATCATGATAACGCCGGTTGAAATGAAAACACGGGAACGCGCGGATGAATCCCGCGCGGCACTCTCCGCGCTGGTCGGCGCGCTCCACGAGTACAAGTACGCGCTCATGGATGAACTCTACGGCGCGCACCGGGCGAAGGGAGTGCTTTCCGGTGGATGGCGCTCGGCCCGGCTTGGGGATCTGCTGGCCGGGAGCGATGACCCGCTGTGGGGCAAGGCGGAAATTCCGGGTGACGGGAAAGCCGTGACCGTGATAACGCCGGCGAGCGTGGATTCGCTCCGCTTTCTTCCCGACGCGTGCGTGACAGCGAAAGTCGGCGATGCCGACAGGGTGAAATACTCGGCGGCCGGGGCGGACATCGTCATGGCGGGGAAGGGCGCGAGGGCCGGTGCCTGCGCCATCATGCCGGTGTTTTTCGAGGGCGGAGTTGTCTCCCCCGATTGCCTTAGGCTGCGCGCCGTCCCGGAGCGCATTGAGCCGTTTTATTGTGCCAACGTCCTCCATTATCTCTACAGGCGGGGCGACCTTGAGCGCGTGAAGCGTGGCGATGCGATAGACGCCGCGCTCCTGCTCCAACTGGAGATCGCGTACCCCCCGCCGGACGCGCAGAAAAAAATCGCCGGCGAGATGCTCAATCTCTCCGCCCTGCTGGTGAAGGCGCTGGACGCCGCGGCGAACGTGGACGCCGTGTGCGAAGGGCTTTGCGCCGCTCCAGCTCCGGAAAGAACCTGACAGGCATCGATACACGCTCATGCGACACTCCCGCGACGAAGAAACCACCACGCTCAACTCGAAGATATCCGTCTCCTGGACGGGCCGCACGCTCCTCGATTTTCTCTCCACGCGTTTCCGGTATCACTCGCCTTCCGAATGGGAGGCCCTCATACAAGAAGGCAGTGTTACACTCAATGGAAAGTGCTCGTCTCCCGTCGCTCCGCTGAAAAAGAATGACGTCGTCTCGTACACTGTGGTGCTGAAAGAACCGCCGGTCGACCGCGACATCATCATCCTCCACGAGGAGGAGACGTTCCTGGTCGCGTGCAAGCCCGGGAACCTGCCGTCCCATGCCGACGGGAACTTCATCAAGAACACTTTTTTCTGCATTCTGAACGAGATGCTGGCGGGGCGCGGGCCCGGGGGCAGGCTTCGGCTGGTCCACCGCCTGGACCGGGAGACGAGCGGGCTCATGGTGGTGACGCGGGACCTCGCGGCGCACCGCGACCTGGCCGGCCAGTTCGAGGCCGGGGCCGTGGAGAAGGAGTACCTCGCCCTGGCGCGGGGAGCGCTCCGGGAAGAGAGCCTCCTCGTCGAGGGCGCCATCGCGGCGGACGATCGCAGCCGGATATCGATACGGCGCCGGGTGGTGCCCGACGGAACGCAGGGCGCGAGCTCCTCCACCACGCGGCTGGAGGCGATCGAACGCTTCCGGGACGCGACCCTGATTCGCTGCGATCCACTCACCGGTCGCACCAACCAGATACGCGTACACATCGATCATATCGCACATCCACTCAGAGGCGACAAG
>JAGODA010000052.1 GCA_017998475.1 Spirochaetota bacterium
GACGGCCTCCACAAGGAATTCCTCCCTGAAATGAAACTGCTCAATTATCGATTCGACCAATACGCCGAATCGCATGGGCCTCTTCATTCTGCTTTCCTTGACCCTGAATTTCATTCCACCCGCACGGCCCCGTCCTGTCCTATGGTGAACATCCTGGCGCCCTCAAATGCCACAGGGTCCAGCGACCCAGTGTCAACCATCGTAAAAATGACCTGGTTTCCTCCATGCAGGGACTTCACAAGGTTCTCCCTTCTTTCGGTATCGAGCTCTGAAAAAACATCGTCGATCATAACCACGACGCTCTCCCCCGTGGCATCCTCGATAAAAAGACGCTCCGCGTTTTTAAAGGCGATCGAAGCGGTCCTCTTCTGTCCCTGGGAAGAACACACGGAAAAAAGCCGGCCGTTCTCATGAAACAGTATGTAATCGTCACGGTGAGGCCCTGCGGTTGTTGTTCCCGCGGCGATGTCTTTTTTGCGTGCGTCAAAAAATTTCTCACGTATCCGCTGTATCGTGATATCCCCGAAACAGCACTGGTAACACAGGGACGGAACCGCGTCACCGTCGGCTATTCTGTGATACGCTTCACGGAAAGAGGGTGTAAACGAATCGATAAAATCCATTCTTTTTTTTACAATACCGAAAGAACTGACGGCCAGCATATCATCCCATACATCGAGCTCACCGGTGGATACTTTACGCTCCGCAAGCGCTTTCAGTAATCTGTTTCTTGAAGAGAGAATTTTCCTGAACTCTCCCAGCATGGACAGGTATTCACGGTCTATGCGCGCTATTATCGCGTCAAAAAAACGCCTTCTCAGCTCCGGTGCCCCGGTAATAATCAATATATCACCGGGAGAATAAATAACAGTAAGAAGTCTGCCGAAATAATCAGAGGCCCTGTGTATCTCGCGGCCGTCTACCTTGGCCTTCTTTCTCGACAATCCGGAAGAAGAGGAATACCCTATTTCGAGCTCCTTGAACGAAGAGTCGCCCGAGGAGAGCCTGCAGAAGTACGATTCTTCGCCCCATTTGACCATATCGGAATCGGAGGCGCCCCTGAAAGAACGAATATTGGCCGCCACCGATACGGCCTCCAGAATATTCGTCTTGCCGCTTCCGTTAGGCCCGACGATAAAATTGGTTCCCCTGGAAAATCCGATCTCTATACCGTCGTAGTTACGGAACCTCTTGAGTACAATACCTTCAACGTACATTTCCGCGAGCCTTAAAAGCCATACTGCTGAAGACCTTCGTTCTTCATACAGAATCTACGAAGATTTGACCTGTATCGGCATAATCACCGAGAGACAATCAGGATCCCCGTCCGGGATTATGGTAACAGGACTCATCTGCCCCGTAAGCCCGATAGATATGGAGTACGCATCTATCTCCTTGAGCGCGTCGGTCAGGAACTGCGCGTTAATACCGACCTGCAGGGTTTCCTTTGCGTTGGACTCTATCGCTATTTCCTCGCTCGATTCTCCGAGATCTGGTGTCTTGGCCTCTATGACCAGACTGTCCTTGTTAAAGCTGAGGATAATTTTATTCGCCGGTTCCCTGGTGAATACCATGGCCCTTCTGACCGAATCCATCAGGCGTTTCGTTTCGACAACGGCCGTTATACTCTGCTCTTTTGGAATTACCTGACGGTAATTCGGGAACTGCCCCTCGACAATGCGCGAAATAAGGTCCGTCTCGCCGATTTTGAAAAAACACTGGTTTTCGAAAAAGGAAAAACTGCACATGCCTCCGGACAGTAACCGTACTATCTCATTCACCGTTTTCAGCGGAATAATAACGCCATCCGGGAGCTGAACTTCGTTCTCAACACTCCTCGTAACCATGGAAAGGCGCCTCGAATCGGTTGCCACCACCGTCACCCTTCCTTTCTGTTCAGACACCATGTATACGCCGTTGAACACCGGCTTTATCGTATCTATGGCGGCCGCGTGCAGTACCTTCCTGAGCATATCTTTCAATACGCTCTGGCTTATCTCGACGGCGTTCTCTTCCACGAAAAAAGGTACCGCCGGGTATTCGTCTCTGGATGTGCCCACCAGCGTGTACCGGGCCTTAATATCCTTTGCCCTGGTCTTTATATTCACCTGATAGGTATTGCTGACATCGACAACAACCTCGCCCTTTGGAAGTTCCTTCAATATGCTCGCAAAACGCTTTCCGTTGGCGGTGAGGGACATATCGCCGTCAGCCACGGCGTCAAGACGTGTTCGAATACCTATTTCGTTGTCGGTCGATACTATTTCCAGGGAATCTCTGGTTATGTTGAAAAGACAGTTGGAAAGAACCGTGTTTACGTTCTTGCTCGATATTATCGAGTCGGCGATCATAATAGACCGCTGCAGGGAATCCTTGTCGATTGTCAGAATCATATCGGTCTCCGTCAGCAGAGTGTAATAGGAGCGCCGCAGGGCCCTGTTGTGACCGGCTCGGTATTACGGATTATGAATGTGCCGGTCGACAGGTGATAGTGCAGCACTGTTATTATAAACATATAAATAATTAATTGTACTTCGTAATAGTAGTAGTGCCGTTGGATATGTTGATAACTCAGAAACTGCTGAAAAATCCAGCGGTTAACACCGTACCACACATGTTGATAAAATCAACAACTTAATGAGACATAAGAAAATTATGTAAATCCGCCATGCCGTTACCATACGGCGAAAAATAAAGGGACGAATACACAAGCAATACAGATGAAAAAGAAGGATATACACCGGTTATCAAGAGGATACTAACGGCAGATCAGCACTTGAGCTCGGCAATCATGTCCTCGACGCGCTCTTTGAATTCTTCGTCCTCTTTTATCATTTTCTCAACATTGTTCATAGCGTTAAGCACGGTACTGTGGTCCCTGTCGCCGAATTCCTTGCCAATATCTATGGTTGTAAGGTCGGTCAGTTTGCGCGTGAGGTACATGGCGACAAAGCGGGGAAGAACAACGCGACTGTGCCGGCTTTTAGAGGTGAGGTCTTCGATGGAAACCTCGAAGCGTTCCGCTACCCTGGACATGATGTCGGCGGTGGATATCTTCTTCTGGGTGTCTTCGTCAAACAAATCCTTTAAATGCGTTTTTGCGTGCGCTATCGTGATTGGCTCGTTTTCGACGACAGCGACCATATTGAGACGAATGAGGGCGGCTTCGAGGGCCCGGATGCTCGACTTGATACGGCGGGCGATGTAATTAAGCACCTCGTCCGGGATGTTCATATTATCGCGCTCCGCCTTGTTGCGAAGAATGGCCTCGCGCGTCTCAAGATTCGGCGGCTGAATGTCCGCCAGAAGCCCCCATTCAAAACGCGTGCGGAGGCGTTCCTCGAGAGTGGAAAGCTCTTTGGGGGGGCGGTCGCTCGAAATTATAATCTGCTTCTTGTTGTTATGGAGCGTGTTGAACGTGTGGAAAAATTCCTCCTGGGTCTGCTCCTTTTTTTCGATGAACTGAATATCGTCGATGAGAAGCACATCTACGTTGCGGTACTTGATCTTGAAACTCGTGATGGTATTTGTGCGTATGGCCTGAATGAATTCGTTAACGAACTCCTCGCTCGGGACGTACAGTACTTTGAGATACGGACGCTCCCTGAGTATGTGATGGCCGATGGCCTGCATGAGGTGTGTTTTACCGAGACCCGTGCCACCGTGGATGAACAGTGGATTATACTGTGTGGCAGGGGCACGGGAAACGGAAACCGCGGCCGCGTGCGCCAGCTGATTGTTGGGGCCTATGACAAAGTTTTCGAAGGTGTAACGCGGATTAAGCCGCTGGGCCGAATACTCGGTACTGTCGGGGGGCCGTGCGGACTCGGCGTGCGCGGGCACCTCGGCGGCGATGGCGTGACCGTTTCCCGTTATGAATTCGCAGTAAATATTCTGGCCGGTGATCGCACCCAGAGCTGCTGAAATAATCGTGGAGTAGTTCTCGGAGATATGGCGACGGGCCACATCGTCGGGGACCTTAATTTTCAGGGTGTTGTTGGAAAGGGAAACGGGTTCAGTGTCCTTCAGCCACATATCAAAGGACTGTTTGTTTATGCTTGACTGAACGGACGTAAGAACCTTTCCCCATATTTCTTGTACCATAAAGACAATTCACCGGTTATCAACAAATGTGGATAACTTTGTTCATAAATTGAATACTGATTCGAGTATTGTTTGTATAATTTTATCTGATGCGTTTGGCGGACAGAAAGACGATAGAGAATCCCTTAGCACCGCGCTGCCCTTGCTCTAGTTTAGAGCGTATATTTTTGCAACCAATTAATTCTGCAAAAATTCCGTCCCTGAAAAAAAAACCGGATTCTTGATAGCGCGGGGATAAACCGGTGATTTAACGTGCACAGTGTGTTGATAAATACCCGATACGTGTTAAGAGAAGGAGATTTAGTTGTGGATATGTAAAAAAAGGGAAACGGCGGTACAGCCCGTTTCCCTTTCACGGCATAAAATTAAAAGCTGTCCTACTGCAACTCGGAAAGGTTTTTCCTGTAATCGGCGTTATTGGGGTCCCGCTTGGCGGCCTCGCCATACCAGAAACGGGCGCTTGTGGCGTCATTCAGCTTGTTTCTGTACATCCAGCCCAGATATCCGGCGGGCCATGCATAATCGGGATGAAAGTCATGCGCCTGTCGGAGGTATTTAACGGCGTTTGCGTTGTCACCCGTCTGCGCGTAGCAGTATCCGAGATTGGCGAGAGTGTAACGGTATTTCGGATCATATTTTAAAGAGACGAGATAATTCTTTATCGCGTCGGGATACTGGTTTTTAAGCAAATATATGTAGCCGATCTCGCTCCATGCGTTCGCGTAATCCGGCTTCACCTTGACGGCCTTCTGAAACTGCTCCATCGCCTCATCAAGCCTGTTGAGCCGACGATACCCGATACCGAGGTTGATTATTCCGAGGGGATAGTCGGGATATTTCTGTAAAACGATCTTGTACATCTCAAGGGCGCGCTCGAGCTGGTTCTTTCGGTCGTATACCACTCCGAGATTCATGTAGCCGGTCTTGAATTCAGGATCAATCTCCACGGCCCTGGCGAAGGCCTGTTCGGCCTCATCCAGCTTTTTCTGGTCCAGGTAGATAACCCCGAGATTATTGTGTGCGTCGGTGAGGAAATTATTGAGGCGTATCGCCTTAAGAAGGTATTCCTCTTCCTTCGCGTCATCATAGCCGTATATACGGCTGAGGAGAAAATATGCCTCGGCGTTGTTGGGATTGATCTCCAGGGCCTTGCGTGTCTCGTCCTCGCAGAGGCGCCATTTATTGGGATACTTCTTATCGTCGGCCTCCTGGTAGTAGCGCGCCACCGAGAGGTGCGCCTCGTCGAGATTGGGACTGATCTCGATGGCCTTCTTGCTGTATTTGAAAGAGTTTTCAATAAGGGAGGTGTCGATCTTGTTCGCGTAGTTGCGAAGCTCCCAGTAGCGCAGTGAATACGCCTTTCCCAGGCCGGCATAGGCGAGACTGTAGTTGGCGTCGATGCCGACGGCCTTGTTGAACATTTCGATGGCCTGAACGTAATTGAGCTTGTTCAGCAAAAATTCCTGTCCCTTGACATAGTATTCGTAGGCGCTGATATTGCTGGTAAAATTCTGCGTGATGCGGTTCTTGACATCCAGCGTGATGGCGATGTTGGTCTGGTTGATGATCTTCAGCGCGATTTCGTCCTGGAGCTCGAAGATATTGTCCATCACGCCGTCGGACTGTACCTGCTTGAGGATCTTGTGGCTTTCTACCTCGACGAGCTTGGCATTGATGCGGATACGGTTGCCGCTCTTCACGTAATTTCCGACCACGATTATGTCGGCGCCGAGTGCTTTTCCCGCCTTCTTCGCTTTGTTCTCGTCGAGCACCCCGGACTGGCCGAGCTGAACCTCGCCGAGCACCTTGTCGACGTTGACGCGGTCGATGACGATGTAATCCTGAACATTTTTCAACTTGTACGAGATGGAATCGGCTAGTCCTATCTCAAGCCAGGCGATGGATTTGTCCATGGTCAGGTTACTGAAGGAGGACACGCCGATCACCTTTTCGGCGAACAGAGAAACACAGAAAATACATTGAAACAGGAAGATAAATGTGAAAGATATGAGCTTCATGGACGATCTCCTGAATCCTGGTTTATTGCGCCCGCAATGCATGGCTGCGCCATGACGGCGGACGCATAGAATACAATGGCCGCGAAATAAAATAAAGCATATTTTAACGTCTGATTCAAGCGCCATGTCCTTGGAAAAAATACGAATTGCGCCTGGAATTATAGAATGAACAATGACGCCAGGAGGCCGGTATGAGTACACTGCTGATACGGGGCGGAAGTATAGCGGCCGGCATGCACAAAACCTGCTCATACCCGTATTTGCTCTCCGATGAGCTCGCACGGCACGGGATAGAAGTGGTGAACCGCTCGCAAAGAGGTGATACGAGCTTCGAGGCGGTGAGAACATTTTACGACGATATCGATCCCTACAGACCGAACATACTCCTGCTGCATTTCGGCGTAGACGATATGTATCGCCCGGTTTACAGGTCCGAATTCAAGGAAAACCTGGTGCAGGTGGTACGCCTTTCCCGTGAGCGTTTTGATCCGTTCATAATGTTGTTGACCTCACAGGCGTTTACGGATTCCTCTGTGATGGACGCCGCCTCAATTTACTACCGGACAATCCGAGAGGTCGCCTCGGACCTCGATTGCGCTTATCTGCCGGTGCACCTCTGGTGGATGTCGTATCTGGATTCCAGGCGCGTGGACGCTGGAACGCTGTTCGACGGCGATGAGCGGCACCCGAACGAGAAAGGGCATGGAATAATCGCGTCGGCTGTCGTTGAAAAACTGAGGCGGCTATCACTACTATCGGAGAGTGCACAATGAGCGTGCTTATAAAGGATATCCAGAAATCGGGAAACGAGATAATCAGGATCGAGATATCGGAATTCAAAGGAAGGGAACTCATCAATATACGCATTTGGTTTCAGGCCTTTGACGAGAAAGGTAACGCTGTTTACAAGCCAACCCAGAAAGGAATAGCGCTCACCGTATCACAGTACGAGGAACTCAGGGACGGTATAGAGAAGATCGGCGCTTACTTGAAGGATAAAAAAGACGGCACTGTGCCGATAACCGAATAGCCCCGCGCTCGTAGAGTTCGAGAATGCATTCCGAAAGCTCCACGCCGGCGCTGCGGATACGGGCTTCGTCGTGAAGGATGTCGGGATTGATTGTTCCGTCGAGCATGTCCTCTATGAGATATCGTGCCGGGCGCGCTACTCCCTCGAGAAGCCTCCTGCGCGGTTCACCCCTGACACCCTTGAGCGACGTGGCGATGCGGAACCAGCCGGCTTCGACGAGCAGTGTATCGAAATCGACCGGCGCGTTCAGGCATGACAGAAGATAACCGATATCGGTACGCCCGCGGATACCTCGCCGAACATGGGACCTGCGAAGCGCGGCGGCAAATCGGGTTTTCGCCTCGAGAAGTTCGTTCATTCCGACCCCGTGATTGCCCGCGGAGAGCAATTCGTCGGCGGCGCGCCCGGAAACGCAGGAACGCAGAGCGGTAGCAAACGAGTCCGGTGCCCCGGAGAAGGCGATCCTCGACGTGTATTCGCCGCAGAGCCCGATCGCCTCGTACAGGGCGCCGGTGGGCGCCGAACTCTCGCAGAAGGACCAGAAATCTCCCTCAGGAAGTGAGCGCGAAAGCCGAAGTTCAGAAATAATCGTGCGCAGTCCACGAAAGGCGCGCAATACCCCGGGAGGGGAAGCTTCATGGAGAAGCCTGAACAGGGCCTCATCGATAGAGTAGACGCCTCCGGCCATATCCCGCTGGCTTATGCGGAGCCTGCGCGTTTCGATAAGGCCCGCTCCATCCTTCACAAGGGAGGCGGGCAGCGCGGATCTGATCCGGCCGGCGCTTTCGGGAAAGGCCCGGATGAGGAGTGAGGCCTGATACGCGGAAAGAAGTCCCCGGACGAGAAGGGAGTGAAACATCCCCTCCAGATCGCGAGGCGGCAGGCAGTCGATGAGAACGCCGGTGTGTGGGAAGCAGGCCCGGTGCCGCAAAAAGAAGGTAACAATCCCCTCCTCGATGGAGTCCGGTTCGGAGGTACCGCACGGTAAACGCATGAATGCGCCAAAGAATTCGGTCGGGATTCCGAGCCTGAGATACCCGCCGTCCCCGAGAGAAAGGTCCACGATGAATCCCGGATCGGGCGAGACTTCCTGTTTGTTCATGAACGCCCGAGCCGTTACGGGCATTCCTGAAGCGAGGCACATGAGGACGGGAACGGAGGCTTCGAGCATACGGGTGTATTCGGACAGTCGTTTTCTCGTCCGGACGGAAATTCCCGTCGCGAAGAGAGGGATGGACAGGCGTATACCGCCCGAGGATAGAAGAAGCGTGAATATTGCCTCCATGCCCGGATCGAGAGGGTCCGCTGATACAGGGGGAGAAAGAGCGACGATTCTTTCATCGATATTCTCATCGATGTCCGGCAGAAGAAGATTTGTAAGAACCCGGGAGGGCATGGTATACTGCATTGATCATTCCGTTTCCGGTGACGCAGGGTGGGTACATGGTACGACGTGACGCGATTTCAGGCAACAAAAAGATCAACGGCTTACTGTTCGTACAGCTTCCGCTGATCGACCACGGGTACAATTATATACAGGGCAACGTTCCCTACGCTCCGGCTGCCATGGCGGCATATATACGCATGCGCCATCCGGGAAAAGCGGCGGTGGACCACCTGCCGTTCGTCATTGCAAACCTCTGTTCGGACAGGGTCGTCGCGGATTATATAGTCGGCACGAAACCGGACCTGCTCTGCTTCTCCTGTTATCTGTGGAATATCGAACGTCATATGGCGATAGCCGAGGCGCTCCGGGGCAGGGTGCCCGGCATGAAAGTGCTTATGGGCGGACCGGAGATACAGGGTGATTCCTGGGCTCTCTCGGAAAGACGGCCGGCGGTGGATCTGTTTGTCGCGGGGGAAGGGGAGTGGTTCTTCGATCGTTTATTCTCCGGTGTCGACATGGAGCGCTACGCCCGTAATGAGAGGGGAAACCGGCTCATAGTTCAACCGGACGTGGAAGCGGTGGACATGGGACTGGCGCCGGAACCGTTCACCGCCGGAGAGCTGGATACGATGGCGGATGGCTCGGTCTTCATGGAAATGACCCGCGGCTGTCCCTACAGGTGTTCATACTGTTTCTACTCGGGAAAATGCCGCGGGGTGCGGGAGCGGGACTTCACCATTCTCCTTGCGGCGCTCGAGAAAAGAAACCGGATATCCTTACATGAAATCTATATTCTTTCGCCCACATTCAACGGTACGCCCGACTTTCACTCGAGGCTTCGCGCCCTCGCCGCGAAAAACAGCGGTGTGCGGCTCCATACGGAAATGCGCACCGAGGGTATAGATGAAACAACGGCCGGCATGCTCGCCGAGGCGGGCTTCCGAAGCCTCGAGGTAGGCATCCAGACACTCACCCCGGAGGCGTTAAGGAGGGTAGGGCGGAAGGGCAGCGTGAAAAAGGCGATAGATGGGATGAGAACGCTCGCCGGAGCGGGCATCGAGTTGAAGATCGGCGTGATTCCCGGACTCCCCGGAGATTCACCGGAGAGCTTTATGAAGGGGGTACGCCGGCTTGCCGACGAGGGCTTTGAACAGTACATCGAGCTTTATCCGCTCATGATGCTTCCGGGCACCCGGATACGCTCCGAGGGAACGCGCGATGGCGCGGTATTCCAGCGGAAACCGCCGTATTACCTCATCGATGGCTGGGGCTTCGATTTTGACGCGATGACGGCCGTGCGGCGCGATCTGGAGGAGATAACCGGCTATACGCACCGGACGATGCGGCTTCCGGATTTCGCTCTCGGAAGCAAAGGAGCGTTCTGCGCAGGGGTGCGCCTGAACGGGGGGGGCCCGGGCGCATGGGACGGAGTCAGGTACGCGCCACTGATCGACAGCGCGGTCTTCAGCTTCCACATATACGGACCGCCCCCTGACGACATCGGGGAGGCCCTACGATCCCTGTTCTCGAAACTCCCCTTGTCGCACCAGCTGTATAACGTGGTGTTTCATTGCGACCACCCGCTGGACGAGCACGCCGTTAAGGAGTTTCTTGAAAGCATAGACGGAGATTATACCCAGCGCCGCATGCACCTCTTCGACGAATGGAGAGATGGCTCACGGGTCATGGTGTACCAGGTGTTCTCCGGGAGTGAACGCTACGCGGAGGCGATCGAAGGCTGCGCCGTTATAGAACCGGTCCTGCGCCTTGACCGAGGATGCTCGATCAACCCGGCCACAGCCGCGCGGATTCAGAGCGGCGCCATCCTGGTGGGGAAGGGTGCGCTCGATTCGATCTTCGATTCGTTGTTAGAGGAGTGGGGTGACAGAATGGAGGATATCGCCTTCGAGAGCGAGGAGGAGGCGGCTCTCTATTACCGGCGCGCGGGCGGCGAATATGTCAGATGGCCGTTCGGGTTCCGCGTGGAGGACCTCAGATAAAAAGCCTGTCAGGCCTCCTGACGCATGTTGGCGATGAAAGGGCCGGAGGCGTGCGAGATCCTGAGGTCTCTGAGAATCTGGAACTCGTCCTCGAGCAGGATGTTGCGCGCCATGACGGGAATGCCGAGCTCGTCGGCGAAGAGCTTCAGCCCGTTGATGATCTTGATCCGCTCGGGGAAAAGATGGATATTCCGGATGATGTTCTCCGAAAAGCAGAGAAGCCGAAAATCGACCGTGGAAAGAATATTCAGAATGTCGTTGCCGATAAAACAGTTGTCTATGCCGAGAGACACCCCGTCGGGAAGGTCCGAGGCTATACCGGTCAGAAGCTCGGAGGGCATTGACTCCAGGACGCTCTCGTTAAGCATAAGGATGAGGTCCCTCTCAGGCAGGGCGGCGTTGAGTATGCGGGCGTATTCACCGAGATCCACAGCGGCTACCCAGGGGATGAGGAGAGGGTGTTCGATCTCATCGGCGAAGCTCAGGGCGAACAGCTTCATGAACCTCTCGAAATCGTCCACGCTCAATACGCATTCCCGAAGCAGGAGCTCGGTGAAGTCCGCCTTGATGATGAAATTGGATGAAGCGAAATACTGATACGAGGGCTCCATGGAAAAGAAGTTATAGAAGCACTTGAGCTCGAGAATGTCTTTAAGAGGGGAAGAGTCGTTCAGCGCGTTTCGCACCTCGTCGAATATATTGACAAAAAAGTCTCGTTTGTTGTCCAGCAGATACACCCTGTCGCGGATATGCTCGATCTCCTCAAGAAGGGTGCGCGGTCTGCCCTTTTCGAAGTAGATGACGTCCCCGGAGAAATAGATGTCGAAGAAATAGTTGAGGATGAAAATGAAGAAGTCCATGGAGATATCACGGCAGAGACCCCTGAACTTTTCCGGATTGTAGGAGAAATCGACGATGCTGGGGAACAGGGCGACCATCTCGTGAGAGAAGAAGCTGGTTACCGCCAGGTAGGTGTCGGAGGGAAAGTTGCACTCGCAGGCCCAGCCGATAATGAAACGTATATTCTCGATATCGTAGTCTATGTTGCGCTGTCCGCGGAGGGACCTCAGATCGAACAGGGGCTGGATCCGTATGATGAGCACCCCGATGCTTCGAACCTCATAGTCGAGATTGATGATCTGTTCGAGCGTCTGGGGAAGGTAGGGGAGCTTGGAAACGGGCTCGTTGAAGGGGGGCTCGAAGAACGTCCCCTTGCGCGTCTTAAGGTATTCCCAGAACCGGTCGTTGCGCGCCATGATCGGCCTGAAAATGTAGGTGCGCGCCCTGCCGTCGTTTTTAGCCGCGTAAAGCGCCTGGTCGGCGCGAGAAAGGAGCTCCGAGATGGTCGACGCCATGGCGGGATATTCGGCGATGCCGGCGCTGAAGGAGATGTGGAACACATCGCTTGAGCCGGCCTGTCGGAACGGCGTGGTCGAAAGCTCATCGCGCAGCGAGTCAATGATTGCCGAAGCGGAGGCCGCGCTCGTGCCGGGAAGCAGTATCACGAATTCCTCTCCTCCGAACCGCGCCGGAAAGAAGGTTTCCGATGTCCGGTTTTTCATTATCTCCGCGAGCTTCATCAATACAAGATCGCCTGTCTGATGGCCGTATGTATCATTTACCTTCTTGAAATAATCCAGATCCAGTATGCAGAGCGAGACGATCTGGGTCTGCGGATTTTCAAGCTCGCCGGCGAAACGCTTTAAAAACTCCCGTCGGTTGTAGAGCCTGGTGAGCTCGTCGGTAATCGAGAGCTGGTATAATTCGTCAAAACTGTTCACTTTGGATCGGACCAGGGCGCGAAGCTCGTCGGCGTTGAAAGGCTTCACCAGATACGCGTCCGCTCCCGTCTGAAGTGCGGCGATGCGGTCGTCAACCCTGTCGGATGTCGCGATGAAGATGAAGGGTATGAGGCGTGTCTTGATACCGGTGCGGATCTTGCGGCACAGCTCGTAACCGTTGAGCTCGGGGAGGTCGATCTCGGATATGATGATATGCGGAAGCTGGTAGGTTATGACGCTGAGCGCCTCGATGCCGGTGTGCGCCGTCACGTAGTCGTAATCGATATCGGCAAGCACGTCGCAGATGAGGGCGACGTCCTCCTGGAGGTGAGCCACCACCAGCACCGTTTTACGGTTTCCCCGCATGTCCTTCACGCGGCGCCTCCTTATATCTCCAGAAAAGAGTGTATCTCGTCATTGAGTGCGGAGAGCGCGGTTGCGGCTGCGTCGTCGAAGCGGAGTTCGGGTCTCTGGCGATACGCGTAGTTGATGGCGCTCGAGGAGTTGATACGGTGTATCGAAGGGTCAGGATACCGACCGAGCGCGGAGCAGACCGCCTCGACGCTGCCGCCCTGAGATCCGACCCCCGGTATGAGCAGGGGAATGTCGCGGCCGGACGGGATGAAAATGCCGCCGATGCTCGCCAGTTCCTCCGGATAGGTGGCTCCCACCACCGCCCCCATTCCGGGACGGTGCCATTCGACGATCTTCCTGGAAACCCGCAGGTACAGGGGCTCGCCGTCAACAAGGACATCCTGCAGCTCGCCGGAGCTTTTATTTGAAGTCTTGTTGAGGATATAGGCGCCCTTATCGGGATAACGGGAGAAGAAGGGCTCTATAGAATCGAATCCGAGATAGGGAGACAGCGTCACCGCGTCGGCATTGAAGAAGTCATAGGCCTCCCGGGCGTAGGCCTCGGCGGTGGCGCCGATATCACCGCGCTTGACGTCGAGAATGACCGGAAGGCCGAGACCTCTGCACGCGTCGATAATCGCCGCGAGGGAACCGATGCCGTCCAGACCGTACTGGGCGTAAAACGCGTAATTGGGCTTGACCGCGGCGGGCATGATGTTCCTGCGGGCCATGGTGTTGAGCATCGTCTCGTAGAAGGAGCGTATCCGCTCGCCCGGGCTTCCCTTTTCAATGGGTATCGTGTCGAGCACCGGGTCGAGCCCCAGGCAGACGATGGAATTGAATTTGAGTGATGACGATCTGAGCAGAGAGCAGAAGTCCATAGGCGATCCCTTTTGC
>JAGODA010000053.1 GCA_017998475.1 Spirochaetota bacterium
GGGTATGAGCGTGCTCGCGCTGGGGTCGCTCACTGTTTACGAGAAGCGCGGCAGTTACCAGTTCATTGTTTCGCAGATGCGACTCGAGGGGATCGGCGAGCTGCTCAAGCGGATAGAGCAGCTCAAGAAGAGGCTGATCGCGGAGGGAGCGTTCGATCCGTCGAGGAAAAAGGTGAAACCTTTTCTCCCCCGGCGCATCGGAGTGGTCACCTCGCCGACAGGGGCCGCCATCAGGGACATCATCAAGGTCGCGATGCGGCGCTTCCCGAACATAGAGATCGTGCTCGCCCCAGCCAAAGTGCAGGGCGCCGATGCGGCGGCCTCGATCGTACGGGCGCTCGCCGAGCTCAACCGGCCGGCACACGGCATCGACCTGATTATCTGTGGCAGGGGCGGCGGTTCGTTCGAGGACCTCATGCCGTTTAACGAGGAGCCGGTCGTCCGGGCGGTGCTCGCCTCGCGCGTTCCGGTCATATCGGCGGTCGGCCACCAGATCGATCATCCGCTGACGGACGACGCGGCCGATTACGCCGCGCCGACGCCGTCGGCCGCCGCCGAAATAGCGGTGCCGGTGAAGAGCGAGCTCATCGAGGAGATCGACTATCTTTCGATTCGAGCGGCAAACGCTCTGGTGTCGAGGCTGACCGGCCTTGGTGAAAGGCTGGATTCGATCGCCGCGCTCCGCTGTTTCCGTAATCCGCGCGAGATAGTCGCGATGCGCGAGCTCTCGCTGGTCGACCTGGAGCAGAGAATGACCATGGCGCTCAAGGAAGGCATCTCCGCGGGGCGGGAACGCCTGCTCTCGCTCCCCGACCTGTACCGATTGTGGAAAACAGAGACGCGCTCCCGGCGTTCCCGCCTGGAACTGGCCTGGGGGGCGGTCGACAAGCTCTCGCCGAAGGGAGTCCTCCGGCGCGGTTACTCTCTCGTGACCGACGCGCGGGGACGCGTCATCAAAACCGTGAAGACGATCAAACCCGGGGAATCGATCGGCGTGATGGTGGCCGACGGCTCGATGGGATGTACGGTAAATACAGTGCAACGAGAGGTGCGCGGTGGAAAAGAAATCATCGGCAAAGGCTAAGCCGAGCTTCGAGAAAGCGCTGGAGGAACTGGAAAAGATCGCCGAGCGGCTGGAGGACGGAAGCCTCGGCCTCGAGGAATCAATCGCCGAATTCGAACGTGGCACCAGGCTTGCCCGCTATTGCCGCGAAAAGCTCGATGAGGCGGAGCGCCGCATCGAGATACTGCAGAAGGGCGAAAACGGCTCTGTCGAGAAGCGGGCGGTCCGCGTGAAGCAGGACACCGGCGAGATCGACGACGACGAGGACATGCAGGGATCGCTCCTCTAGCGCGGGCATCCCGACCAATCTGTCAGGAGAGGATACGATGAGGTACACACTGGCCGTATGCCTTGCTGTGTCGCTGTTCGTTTCGTGCAAACCGGCTCAGACGGTCTCTTTCTGCGAAGGCGTGAGTCCCGAGGGCAAGGGGGTGTCCTGCGGGCCCAGGTTCACCACGGGCGAGGTGACAATGCTGGTGAGCCTGAAGAAGCGCTTCGAAATCGACGCGCTGGGCGTGAAGATCCACGAGCGCCAGGAGATGAAGGAAAAACTGGTGGATTCGTTTACCTTCAGCGTCGATCCGGAGAAGCAGTCCGCGACGACCAACCTTTCGTTTTACAACGAGGGGACTTACAGGGTGACGGTGACCGGCAAGGAAAACGCCGTGCTCGGCGAGGCAGAGATCGAGGTAATCGACACTTACTGACCCGCCGATTCCTCGGCCTTCCGGCGCTTCTCCTCGCGATAGTAGAAGAGGAGGAGAAGCAACGCGCCGATGACGATCGCGGCGTCGGCCACGTTGAATGCAGGCCAGCGGAACACCGCGTCGTCGCCGATATAGATGAAATCGACGACCCCGGGCCTGCCCGTTACACGATCGAGAATATTGCCCACCGCCCCCGACATTACCAGGGCCATGGCGTTGCAGAAGAGCGGCGTTTTCTGTTTTTCCAGCGCGTAGTAGACCACGAGCAGCGCGAGAACCAGCACCGAAACAACCAGAAAGAAAGACTGGTATCCCTGCAGAATCCCGAACAGGCCTCCGCGGTTGTAGAGCAGCGTGAGCTGAACGAAGCTCCCGAGGACGTCTATGCGTTCGTGGAGGCCGATGTGTCTGACCGCGAGCACCTTGGTGACGATGTCAAGCGCGAGCGAAAAGCTGAAAATGCCTGCTGCGATGGCGTGTTTTTTCATCAGATATCCTCGTTTCAGTTTACGCGTTATTGCCGAGTTTCAGGATGATCGCGGTACAGCGCGGGCAGAGCTCCGGATGCGCGCCGTCCGTCCCCAGCCGGAGGGAGTAATTCCAGCAGCGCACGCACTTGGAGCCCGCGCTCCTGGCGACACGTATGGACGAAACGTCGAAATCCTCCATGCCGGCCGTCTTTTCGTCGCGTACGGTCACCTCGGCCACCTGGAAAAATCTGCGGGCCTCATCACCCATTTCCGCGATCATGCGTCGGGTCTTATCGCCGGCGATGTACAGGTCGATGTCCGCTTCGAGGGAGGTGCCGATGATTTTTTCCTTTCTCTTGGTTTCCAGCGATTTGAGAACGTCCTTTTTGATGTCAATGAGCGCGTCCATCTTTTCGGCGATGGCCGGATTATGGAGGACCTCGTCGAGCCGGTGATATTCCTGCGCGTGCACGGAGTCCGTCCTTCCGGAGAAGCGCCATACCTCCTCGGCGGTGAAGGAGAGAACCGGCGCCGCGAGGCGCGTGAGCGCCTGGCTGAGCTGATAGAGCGCCGTCTGGCACGAGCGACGGGGCACGGAGTCGACCGCCTCGATATAGAGGATGTCCTTGGAGATGTCGAAATACAGCGACGAGAGCTCGACGGCGCAGAAGTTCAGTATCTTGCGGTAAACGAGGTGGAACTCGAACTTCTCGTAGTGTTCGATCACCTGGCGCGACAGCTCGTAGAGCTCGTGCAGTATCCATTTATCGATGTCGAGGAGCTCGGCGTAGGGAAGCGCGCGCGCTGGATCGAAATCCGACAGGTTGCCGATGATGAACTTGAAGGTGTTGCGGATCTTCCGGTAGGAGTCGGCGATCTGGTTCATCATGTCGTAGCCGATGCTCACGTCGTTGCGGTAGTCCTCGGACGAGACCCAGAGGCGGAGTATGTCCGCGCCGAACTTTTCGATTAGTTTTGACGGCGGAATGACGTTCCCCATCGACTTGCTCATCGCCTTCCCCTGCTCGTCGAGGATGAAGCCGTGCGTGAGCACGGTGCCGTAGGGGGCGCGTCCCCGGAGCGCGATGGCGGGCCACAGCGACGACTGGAACCATCCGCGGTGCTGGTCGCTTCCTTCAAGGTAGAGGTCCGAGGGCCAGCGGTGGTCCCGCCACCTGTCGAGCACCGCGTAATGCGAGACGCCCGAGTCGAACCACACGTCCAGAATATCGTACTCCTTCTCGAATTCGGTGCCGCCGCACGAGCACTTGGTTCCCGGCGGTATGAGCTCACCGATATCGAGCGTGTACCACGCGTCGATGCTCTTTTCGATCGAGAGTTTCGCGAAGTAGTGGATACTCTCGGCGTTCATGAGGTTCGCGCGGCACTTCGCGCAGCGGAACGAGGGGATCGGCACTCCCCAGGAGCGCTGTCGGGACAGGCACCAGTCGGGCCGGTTCTCGATCATACCGCGAAAACGCGACTCTCCCCAGGCCGGGATCCATATGGTGTCGTCCGTCGCCTTGAGGGCGGTCTTTCTGAGCCCGCGGTGGTCCACCATGAAAAACCACTGTTCGGTGGCGCGGAAGATGAGCGGCTCCTTGCACCGCCAGCAGTGCGGGTATGAGTGTTCAATCTCCGATGTATGGACGAAGACGCCTTTCTTTTTTAGAAGCTCGATGACCATGGGATTCGCGTCGAACACGTTGACACCCTTCATCTCGGGAAACTCGTCGGTAAACCTGCCATGATCGTCGACCGGGCAGTACACGTCGAGCCCGCTCTCGATGCCGAGCAGGTAGTCTTCCATACCGTGTCCGGGCGCGATATGTACGATGCCGCTGCCCTGGTCGAGCGTCACGAAACTCGCGAAGAGCACCTTCGACTCGCGGTCTATGAACGGGTGGCGGACCGAAAGCCGCTCGATCTGCGCCCTGGTCACCGGAACGGCCTGGTCCTTGTCTATGCCCGTAATGGGTGTGACCGATTCCGCCAGGCCGTCGGCCATTATGTAATACTCCTCGCCCGAGCGGTACGCGGAGTAGGGGAAGTCGGGATGGAAGCACACACCGAGGTTCGCGGGCAGCGTCCACGGGGTGGTGGTCCATATGAGAACGAAGAGCCTGTTCGCGTCGACGCCGGGTATGTCGACCGATGCGGGGTCCACCGGAAACTTGACGAAAATGGAGGGTGATGAATGGTCGTGGTACTCGACCTCCGCCTCGGCAAGGGCCGTCACACAGGTCGGGCACCAGTAGATGGGTTTCTTCCCGCGCGTGATGAAGCCTTCCCTGTAGAGGTCGCCGAAAATCTCGAGGATCCTCGCCTCGTACTCGGCCGACATCGTCAGATACGGATTCTCGTAATCGCCGAAAACCCCGAGCCGTTTGAATTCCTCCATCTGGATGGTGATGTATTTCGCGGCGTATTCGCGGCAGCGTTTGCGGATCTCGTGCTTGGGCATGGACGCGGCCCTGTCGCCGAGCTCGCGTGTCACCTGGAGCTCGATCGGAAGACCGTGGCAGTCCCAGCCGGGGACATACGGCGCCTTGAAACCCATCATGGTCTTGTGCTTCACGATTATGTCTTTCAGTATCTTGTTGAGCGCGTGTCCCAGGTGGATGTTGCCGTTGGCGTACGGAGGGCCGTCGTGCAGGATGTACAGCGGCTTTCCTTCGCGCGCGGCGAGAAGGGTCGGGTAGATGTTTTCTTTCGACCACTGGACGAGCATTTCGGGCTCGCGTTTGGGCAGGTTCGCCCGCATGGGGAAATCGGTGGTCGGCAGATTGACGGTTTTAGAATAATCCATGGCGTCCTCGCAACTGCATGTAAATCCGGGTCTGTAGCGTATCGTGCGTCCTCGGTGGGCACAGTCCCGCGGCGGTCTACTATATCAACAAGTGTAACGCGCTTTTCGTGTCGATCAAGGGATAACTCACGCGATTTACGGAAAGTTTGTCAATTGTATTTTAAAGGGGTATATGCCCGCGCAGTCGTAAAAAAAAGGCCGGATCGTGGATCCGGCCGCGTCAGCGTCATGTTCTATGGTGGTAAAGGGCTTATTGCAGTTTTCGTTTGAGGGACTCGGCCGGCTGGACTCCCACCATTCGTTCCACCTCTTTCCCGTCTCTGAACAGGATAAGCGTGGGGATCGAATTGATTCCGAAGTTTCGCGCAGTTGCCGGGTTCTCGTCGGTATTGAGTTTGACGATACGCGCGTTCCCGTTGAGTTCTCTGGCGAGCCCCTCGAGTATCGGGGTCTGCATACGGCAGGGGCCGCACCAGGGGGCCCAGAAATCGACCAGTACGGCACCTGAGGCGCCGAGTACCTCTGTCGAAAAGTTTCCATCGGTTACTTCTGTTAAAGTGGACATATCAATTCCTCCGCGTAATGATTATGATATAGAATTTAATAAATTACTTAAATTTCGTCAACATCATTTTCCATAGCAGACTAAAATTATTATGTTCGGCGAAAATCTACAATCCAAGAAGTATCCGGTTGTACAGTACGGATAAAAGGTGCTTTTCATCGTAATGGGCAGGGAATAGCTGACCGGTCATCCTGTGGGTCAAAGCTGGCGGAGGCTGTGGGTTCAGGCGCCTCGAATCTCCTCGGCCAGCAGTTCGAGCCGTTTTCGTATCGATTCGCGCACGGCCCGCGTCTGTTCCATCCGATCCTCGAAACTGCCGGTGAACGAGGCGGGGTCTTCGAGACTCCAGTGCAGTCTCTTAGTTACACCGGGGAAGACGGGGCACCGCTCGGCGGTACTCTCATCGCAGACGGTTATGACATAGCCATACATCTCGCCCTTTTTGAAAAGCTCGAATACTCCCTTGGACCTGTTGCCGGAGATATCGATGCCGTTCTCCTTCATCGCCTCGACCGCGAGCTCGTTCAATGGGCGTCCCGGCTCGAATCCGGCGCTCTCCGCGATGAGGATGTCGCCGTGGAAACGGTTCGCCATGGCCTCGGCCATCTGGCTGCGGGCCGTGTTGTGCACGCAGATGAAGAGTATCCGTACCTTTTTCATTCAGATCCCCCGAATCTTCCAATGGAGACAACCATATGAAACGGCGGTTAAAATCCATTGAAGATCGCGTTAAAATTTCATGAATTAACGCGAGAACGAGGGATAGAGCTGTCACCCGAGATGGAATCCGGTGGAATCCATCTCGACGAGCGACTCGGGTATGGTTGCGACGAAGGCCCGTATTTCGTCGCGAATCCGGCGGTAGTGGGAGAGAGCCTCCTCCTCGCTCGCGGCTCCTATGGCAAGCAGAGGCGGGTCCTCGAATCCCCTGTGGACAATCTTCGCCCTGCCGGGGAAGAAAGGACAGTTCTCCCGCGCGTGGCCGCAGACGGTCACGACGTAATCGAAGGGGATGGTGATGACCGCATCGACGTTTTTGGACGAATGAGACGAGATGTCGACACCCGCCTCGGCCATGACGGCAACGGCGCGCGGGTCGAGTCCCTTGGCCGCGGTTCCGGCCGACCAGACCTCAACGCGGTCGGCCTTCAAGGCTTTTGCCCAGCCCTCGGCCATCTGGCTGCGGCAGGAGTTCCCGGTGCAGAGGAAGAGTATTTTGAGTTTGTCCGCTGCCATGCGCGTCAACCCATCACGACGATATTTTTTCCAGTATCATCGCTGCAAGACGGTCCTTTGCCGGTATACGCTTTCCGCGGTGTATCACTTCTCCGTCCATATTCAATACCGGGGTGAACGGTACATGTCGTATGACCCGTTTGAATTCAGTTACTTTTCTCACTTCGGCATTCAATCCATTCTCAGAAACGACCGCAGCGGTCAGGTCGTACAGTTTTTCGCAAAAGCGGCATCTGGGGCCGATTATCTCAAACAGCATATCCATTCTCCCGCGGGCATTTCCCTTTATACCGTGTCTTTACGGTTCTTCCCCGAAGTATTTTCGCTTGAAGAAGAGAGCCACGTTCACAAGCGAGATGAGCACCGGTACCTCGACCAGAGGTCCGATGACGGCGGCGAACGCGACGCCGGAGTGGATTCCGAAAACGGCGACCGCCACGGCGATGGCGAGTTCGAAGTTGTTGCTTGCCGCGGTGAACGAGAGGGTCGCCGAGATCGGGTAGGTCGCTCCGATCTTTTTGCTCAGAAAAAAGCTGACCAGGAACATCACCACGAAGTAGATGAGAAGCGGAACGGTGATGCGCACCACGTCCATCGGGATTTTCACGATGTACTCGCCCTTCAGGCTGAACATCACCACGATCGTAAAGAGAAGCGCGATGAGAGTGACGGGGCTTATCTTCGGGATAAAGCGGCGCTCGTACCAGTCTCTGGATTTCAGCCTGAGCAGAGCGAATCGCGTTAGTATACCGGCGATGAATGGTATGCCGAGATAAATGAAGACGCTTTCCGCTATCTGGCCGATGGTGATATCCACGATGCTGCCCTGAAGGCCGAAATACGGGGGAAGCACGGTGATAAAAAACCAGGCGTACACGCTGAAAAAGAGCACCTGGAAGACGCTGTTGAATGCGACCAGGCCGGCCGCGTATTCGGTGTCTCCCCGCGCCAGATCGTTCCAGACGATGACCATGGCTATGCATCGCGCAAGGCCGATCATGATAAGTCCCACCATATACTCCGGGTAGCCGGAGAGAAAGGCAATGGCGAGGAAGAACATCAGAAAGGGGCCGATAAGCCAGTTCTGAATGAGCGAGAGAAGGAGCACCCTGTAGTTTTTAAATACGTCCCCCAGCTCCTCGTATTTGACCTTGGCCAGAGGCGGGTACATCATGAGGATGAGGCCGATCGCGATGGGGATATTGGTCGTTCCGACCTGAAACCGGTTCCAGAAAGCCGCCGTCTCCGGTACGAAATAACCAAGGCCGACTCCCGCGGCCATCGCCGCGAATATCCATAGCGTCAGGTAGCGGTCGAGAAAGGAGAGCTTTTTCATCAGACCGTCTTTCATGCATTCCTCCGGTTATTAAATGCAGGATGTTTCCGTGAAACAGAGCAGGTGCCTTTTTCGCGCAAACGGGCGGTCAGCGTAAGGTGGTCCCGTTTAAAAGGCATCCTTTCCTCGGACAGCCGTCGCAGTAAAGTGAACAGTTCCGGATGACCGGTGATGCACTCCTCGGCCAGTCGGTAATATACCCACTGGGCCCGTTTGCGTGAAACGAGCAGGCCCGCGCCGCGCAGTTTCGCGAGGTGTCGCGAGAGATTTGACTGGCTCACGCCGATGCAATGCTCGAGATCGCAGACGCACAGTTCTCCCGCGGTGAGCAGGCACGCGGCGCGCAGTCGTGTTTCGTCGCCAAGCGCTTTCAGTATTTCGACGGGGGACATGTATATTCCTTTATTCCAATATAATCATATAATATCAATGTCATTACCGGTCAAGACTTTTATCTGGATGATGATAAAACACCGACTTTAATTAAATTGCCGAGAAAAGCAGATACACCCCGCCGAAGATCACGAGCAGACCGCAGGCTTTCCTTAAAATCAGCGCACCCTTGGACTTTTCGTTCCAGTTCAGGTAGCGCTGGACCACCTCGGTGAAGGTGCCCGCCAGCACGATGATCGAACAGTGCCCGAGCGCGTAGGCGAGGACCAGCGAGACGGCGAAGGCGAGTTGTGATGAGGCCACGCTGAATACCACGCCGAGCATGGGAGCCATGTAGGCGAAGGTGCAGGGGCCGAGCGCCACGCCGAAGACGAGACCCAGCGCGAGCGCGGCGACGAGCCCTCTCCTCCCGAACCGGGGGTTCGCGCCGTTTTCGAGAAAGGGTAGCGGGATGAGGCCGAGCAGGTAAAGGCCGATGATGAGGAATATCGCCGCGACGAAATAATTGCCCCACGGCCCGAGGTCGCCCATCATGCGCCCCGCAAGGCCCGTGAGCAGGCCGATGAGGCCGATGGTGATGAGAATGCCCGCCGAGAAAAGGAGCGCGAGGAAGAAAGCGCGCGCGGTGCTAATGCGTCCCTGCCCGTCAATGAAACCGACGATGAGCGGGATGCTGGCCAGGTGGCAGGGGGAAAGCAGGATGCTCGCCACTCCCCAGAGAAAGGCTCCGGATAGTGCGACCCCGGGCGAGCCGCCGAGCGTACCCGAGAGCCAGGTGAAGAACTCGAGCAGCATCAGCGGACTCCCTTCATCTTCAGAACTCTGACAACCTCCTCTTTCGGGAAGAAGCCCTCGTGGCGGAAATATTCCCTGCCGTCCTTATCGAGAAACACCTGTGTGGGGATGACGCGTATGCCGTACTGCATGCCGAAGGGCCTGCCCTCCGGTGTCCAGACGTCATGGAACACGACTCTCACCTGTCCTTTATAGGTTTCCTCGATTTCCTTCATGATGGGCTGCATCATCTTGCACGGTATGCAGTTAAGCGATCCGATCTCTACGAAGGTTACGAGAATTCCTTCGTTTACAGCCGAGGCCGGCAGGGCGGACGCGTCCGCTGGTTCCCGTGCATTATCATGCGATACTTCCTGTGTGGGGGGTTTTGCATCACTGCATCCGAAAACGCTCCCAAATAGAGCGAGCGGCAAATCTCCGGTGGAGCAAGCGCAGTCTCCCTTAAAAGCGTTCCCGCCGATGGCGAGAACGAAGGCACAAAAAATGGGTATGACGATTCTGAGTGTTTTTCTTATCATGATCTCCCCTTTCTATTGCCGGTAATGGGTGCGTGTGCGGTTACCGGTAAGGCCGCGCGATATTTCAGCCGCAGCATCCGCATCCACCGCCGGGTCCTGAAACGGACGTCGACAGCTTTTCAGCGCGGACAAGGGCGGCAAGGCGTGTGATCGTGTCTTCGGTCACGGGGCTTGAGCCCTTTTCACATCCCATCTCGGTGAGCACATACGAAACCGGGGTGATCCCGATCCTCTCGAAATTCTTCCGTGCGCATGCGGTCGGGCAGCCGTCAATCGCGATAACAGTATCGGCGGCCTTTGCCGTCTGGACATAGCCCGAGAGATCGACGCCGATGGCGGCGAGGCAGCTCATCTTCGTGAAACCTTCATCGCGCAGTTTTCGCGCGACCCTGTCGGCGATCTCACCCACGTCGGCGGCGCCCGAACAGGCATATATCATCCGTACTCCTCCACTGCAACATTCGGCCATGACAGTACTCCTTAATCGTGTATAAAATTATTCTTCATAAACCGGAAAGACGCGCTTTCCGGGATTGCGTGCCCAATCCGTTATTTTGTGATCATCTTCTTGATTTCATCAATCGACGGCACCTTCCCGGCAACCACAACCTCGCCGTCCACCACGAGAGCAGGGGTAATCATGACGCCGTAGTTCATGATGTCTTTCACCTCCTTTATCTTGGTGATCTCCGCGTCGATGCCGAGCTCAGAGGCCGCCTTGCGGGTAAGCTCCTCGAGCTTGGTGCATTTTGCGCAGCCGGTGCCGAGTATTTCCAGTTTCATCGTGACCTCCCTTGGGATCGATTCGTTATATATTCAATCAGCGCGCGCAGCGTCCGCTGGTCGAGGTCCGCGGTGTCGAGCATGCGATTGTTGACGAAAAGTGTCGGCGTGCCGTCCACCAGCAGGCGCTCGCCTTCCAGGCGGTCCTGCCGCACATGCTCGAGCGCTTCGTTCGAGGCCATGCACGCGTCGAAATCCGAGGAATCCAGGCCGACGCGCGCGGCGTGGCCGCGGAGCGAGCGTATGTCGTGCTCTACGCCGGTTTCGCAATCGAGGTAGAGTGCCGTGGAATAAGCGGTATACCTGCCCTGTTTGGCGGCGCAGAGGGCGGCCCGGGCGGCAAGGCATGAGCTGACTTCTTTGCGGTGGTCGGCCGTGTCGCGGCACTGTTCCCCGAGGGGAAAGTTCTTGTAGTAAATCACCACCCTGTTCGGCCGCTCTTCGAGAAGCCGCTTGAGACCGGTGTTCATTCGCGTGCAGCTCGAGCAGTTGAAATCGCTGAAAACGACGATCCGTACCGGTGAGCCCGGATTCCCGTCGAAGGGTGCGCCCTCGATATCGATGCGCGATTCGAGCACGGACTCGTAGCGCTCAATGAGGCGCGAAGACCTTTCGTCGCCCCCGAAGCGCGCCATCGATTCGGCCAGGCTTGAACGCGCGGCGAGGCCGAGCCCCAGGCCGACGGCGGCGATAATGAGGAGGGCCGACCCGTGGGTGACGAGACGTTTCCGGAGGTAAATAGCCAGAGAACGGAGCATCCCGCCCGATCCGGTCTCATCCATTCCTGCCTTGCGGTATCTCGGCAATGCCAGGAGTGCAGCCGCCAGGATTAAAAGGGTGGCGACATAGCTCGCCATACAGAGCGGGCAGTACGCCCGGATAACCATCGCCGAAAAGAAAAACAGAAACAGGTCGGCGGTCAGAGCCGGAATCGACAGCAGTGCGGTGAGCACGAGCGGGGCTTTCCCGCTCCGGGCACCCGACCCGAGAGCGACAGCGAAAAGCAGCGCCGCATAGCAATAATAGATAAAACCGAACAGCGCGGTGGGTATATCGCCGAGAAGCGGCAGGCCCCGTATCGCCGCGAAGGCGCTTTTCGCGACCGTGCGGCAGGCGTTTACGCCGCCGTCGGAACGGCAGACGGCCTCGGTAAGGCTGAATGAGATGCCGAAGTATTCCAGAATCAGCGCAGCGCTGATAAACGCGCCCGCCATCGCCGATGCAAAACCGATGACCGTGATTGCGGTGAAAGTCCGCGTGCTTCTTCCGTGTTCCATCTGCTTATCCTGCCTCATCCTCTCAGTTCCTTTTTCCGGGCGCGCTCCTTTCCTGACGTGCCCCGCGTCGCAGTGAATGCCGCGTGCCGGATCGCACAGCCGTCGCGCGCACCGTGAGACGAACAACGGATCGCTCCGGGTCATTGGAACGGACGATCACCGTATGTGCGTATTCGCGTGTGGTACGTCCCTCGGGTACACGGCCTATTTCCATCTGGATCTCGATCCTTCCCTCGCCGCCGGCGGGGATTTCCTTCCTTGACAGAAGGACGGGGGTGCAGCCTCAGCCGGCGCTGACCCGCTCAACAACGAGGGTCGCCGAACCGGCGTTGCGAAACACGAATTCGCACGATTGCTCGCTGTTTTCCGGGACCTCGCCGAAATCGTGCTCCAGCCGGTCAAACTCAATCGATGGTTTTCCGAAGAAAAAGGCCGTGGAAAACAGTATCGCGGCAAGGACTACAACCGATCGTTTCATTGCGATTGCCCCTGAGTTTCAATTGTCTCGTTGAACTTGTCCGGATGCTACCCTTTTGCTCTCACGGTTTACGTGTTCCCGCCTAGAAAAAGGCGCCGAATATCATACCGCTCGCGGTCGCCATGATCACCACGAGAGCGCAGAATACAATCGTCTTGCGGGTCCCGATGTAGCTCTGGATGACCAACATGTTGGGCAGTGAAAGAGCCGGGCCGGCGAGAAGCAACGCGAGCGCAGGGCCTTTGCCCATGCCGCTTCCGATAAGCCCCTGTACGATCGGCACCTCCGTAAGGGTCGCGAAATACATGAAAGCCCCGACCAGGGCAGAAAAAAAATTAGCCCACAGGGAGTTGCCGCCCACGAGCGTCGCCACCCATTCAGAAGGGATGATGCCCTCAACTCCGGGGCGCCCCAGGAAGAAACCGGCCAGAAGCACGCCGAAAAGGAGGAGCGGCAGGATTTGCTTGGCGAAGTCCCAGGTGGAGGCGAACCAGTCTCCGCCCTCCCCGCGGTCGGTGCTCGTTATGACTGAAAGACCGATGGCCCCCGCGGCGAAGGGAATCATGGGTTCGTGCGGGAAAATGTATCCAAGAACGGCCACGGGGAGCGCGGCGAGGACCATCTTCCACCAGGCCATTCCGTACCAGAGAATGAGGACCGCGGCGAAGACCGCCGCCGAGAATGATGTTATGGCCCACTTATTTGCAAACATGAAGTGCCAGAATCCCTCCGATTCCGCCGGTTTCCCCCAGTTGGCAAAGACGAGAATCGCGATCATGGAGGTGAAGTAGATGATATCTTTCCAGAGTGGGCGTTTAGGTTCGGTCTTCGGGAGCTTCATGGCGGCGCTCACCTTTTCCATCTCCTCTTTGCGATATATAAAATGCATGATGGCTCCGATTACGATGCTGAAAGCGACGGCGCCGACAGCACGGGCGATCCCGAGCTCCGTTCCAAGGACCCGTGCGGTCAGTATGATGGCGAGCACGTTGATGGCGGGCCCGGAATAGAGAAAGGCGATTGCGGGGCCGAGCCCCGCCCCCATGCGGTAGATGCCCGAAAAGAGCGGGAGCACCGTGCAGGAGCAGACCGCGAGGATTGAACCGGAGACCGAACCCACA
>JAGODA010000411.1 GCA_017998475.1 Spirochaetota bacterium
CCTTCATGCAGGCCCCGCACCGGATGCACGCGTCGAGGAATTGCCCCTCGGGTAACGATCCCGGGGGGCGGATGATAGAGGCGAAATCCTCCCTGCGCGCAGCGTTGAGCCTGAAAGCCGGTATGAGCGTCATGGACGAAACTGTCCCCACAAGCAGGGCCCTTCTGGAAATGGAGGGCCTCTCCGTCTTCGCAACGACAACGGTGCTTTCACGCGAGGATGATCGGGCGAAGGAGAACGGCGGTACAAGCCTGAATTCGATGGCGTCATACTTGCACGACTGGAGGCATTCGAAGCACTGCACGCATTCCGAGTGACGGGTGGACAGGCCTCGACCGTGTATGGCGTTCATACGGCAATCACGCTCGCAGCGGAGACAGGAGACGCACCTGGATGAATCCACCGTTCTTCGGAACATGCCCGTGCCGCCGGCGAGTGCGAGAACGGCGCCCAGGGGGCAGAGATAGCGGCACCAGAACCGGCGGGCGAGGAGAGCGGACAGAATGACCGCGAGGAAGATCACGAGCACGCCGCCCGCGTTACGGAAAATGATCGGGTTGAAATCGAGCACATGGCTCGAAAGGAGTCCGTAGAGCGGCGAAATGAGCGTCCCAAGTACGGGAAGCGGCAGAAGCACCGAGAGAAGCGTCTTCGCGAGATGGTCGAAATACGGGTAGACTATTGTGGAGTACGCGCGAAGAGACAGCGAAAGCGGGTCGATGATTCCGGCCGCCTGCACACCGGCCAGGCCGAGCACCAGCGATACGGCGAGCACGATGTATTTTACGCCGGTTGCGGATCGCGCAACGTCCGATCGGTCTCCACGATGTCCGCGGGAAAGGAGCCTGTCGAACGCGTCGATCGTCGCCCCGAGCGGGCATAGCGTGGAACAGAAAAAACGGCCGAAAGCGATCGTAAGGGCCACTAGCGCGAGTGCGGGCAAAAAAGCCGTTAGGATCTCACGCACCGAGAGACTTGTCGCAATCCCGAGATGTAATGAAAGTCGCGGGAAAAGCCCGTAGATGTAGCCGTCTTCTACCGGGTCCTTCGTGGCGACAAGAAGCGCGATGAAAAACACCCAGCATGCGAGCTGCGCTGCCGCCCGAATGTGGAACCAGCGACGGTGCTTCATACGGCGGCGCGCAGGATCTTCATCCTGGCGATGTCTATTTCTCCCATGCCCTCGCGTGCGGCCAGTCTGAGAAAACCGAGGGACGAAGGCTGCATATTAAAAAAGGTGGCCGCGTAGGCGTCCACGGTAACAGGATTGGTGCCCATCACGATCGTGCGCAGTTCTTTGACGTCGGCCGCCGTACCGCCGTTGGGGCCGTGCGCGGTGAGTATCCTGGTGGCGTCCAGTATTACCAGGTCGGAGCGTACCGTCTTCGCGAAATCCACGATGCTTGAATGGATGTTGCCATGATAATACCCGCGGTTGCCTCCTATCACCCCCATGAGGTTTTTCATCGCCAGAGTAAGTTGAGAGGATGAATGGTGCTTGGCGATCGGCATGTTAATAATGAAATCGGCCTCGAGCATCCCCGTGTAGACGGGGAGGGATGAGACATACAGGCCTCCGGGGACCTTGACATCCCTGTACGGACCGGAGTCGATAAACTCTATCGAGGCGCCAGCGTTCTGGGCCGCCTGCTGGATGCCGCTTCGACGATAGGTCATACGCGCAGTGTTGACGCTCCGGTCGAATATAGTGACCTTCGCGCCGCTCTGGATACAGCGCCGTGCGACCGCCTCGACAAGGTCCGGATTGGTGTTATGGGCCATCTCCGGTGTGGAGTTCCAGCCGATATTGGGTTTGATGACGACCTTCATTCCTCTGGTGATGAATCGCTCGATGCCGCCCATCTGCCGGAATCCCGCATCGACCATCGAAAAGATGGATTCTCGCCGGAGACTCTTTCCCGTGATGACGGTGATGGTCGATCCGTCGGGCCTGTTCTGCGCGGACACCCTTCGCGCGAAGGATCCGGAGATGCCGCCCGTCATGATTCCCGCCGCGACGGCGAGAGTGCGTTTGAGGAAATCCCTTCTGGGAAGAAGTGTGCTTACATTCATTTCTACCTCCGTTTTTTTCGGTCTTGTTCCGGCAAACGGCTTTTGCCGATCCATCGGTGAACGGTCGGAAAGTGGAGACTGTGCGCCCCAGAGGAACAGTCCATCCCATTCCATGAAATCGTCGCGTGGCCGTAAAGAGTATCATTGTGAGCAGTCCGCGGACAGCCAGGGCGACCGTACTCGGTCATCAATCAGCGCCGATGCGATATCCGGCGGGTCCATATCCTGCCCGGGCACGCGGCAGCATGATCCTGTTCGCGGGAATGCACGCTGTTCGCGTTAACACCCGACATGGTACACCATATAATATATCCGGGTGCGGAGAAAAAGTAAAGCATGGAAAGGCCGGGTTTTTTTGATTAAAAATTGATTAATTTGTTGACATATAGTCTGGGCGATATAGATGTTAAGTGCTGATTGGACGATAAATCAAAATACTGGATAATCGGTCAAAGTGCTATTTTTTTTATCAACTATTTGGTTGGCCGTCCAATTAAATTTATATTATCACGGTCATGGTTTTTGCCGGACGCTTTCCGGCGCCGCGTGGACGGGCGGGCGCTGATGCTCATGAAGGGGTGCCTTCATACCCACACCACGTGTTCGGACGGCAAGCTCAGTCCCCAGCAGGTGGCGGACGCGTACGAGGAGAAGGGGTATGACTTTATCGCTTTCACGGATCACGATTATCTCCTCAAGCCCAAAAGCGCGGGATTGTACAGGGATGTCCGTTCGGGATTGATACTTTTCGAAGGCATAGAGCTTACGGTGCTCGTCAAGGGGTATGTGCACGTCAATCGTATTTACGGCGAGGAGGATGAGCTGTATGTGCTCAATCATCTCGGGGAGTACGACCTGAGCATGG
>JAGODA010000412.1 GCA_017998475.1 Spirochaetota bacterium
TTTCCGAATATCTGACGAAGGGCGGGATAGCCGCCATGGAGGGGGTCGACACGCGCCGCCTGACGCGCCATATCCACGACAAGGGGGCGATGCGCGCCGGCATCTTCCGCGACCGTGCCGGCGCGGTGGAACGGCTCCTGGCGCACCCGAAGATGGACGGGCTCGACCTTGCCTCGCGGGTGTTCTGCGAGCGCCCCTACGAATTCGCCGGCCCCGGAACGGGAAAGCTGCCCATCGCCGTCTACGATTTCGGCATCAAGACGAATATCCTGCGGCTTCTCGGCGCGGAGGGGTTCGCCGTCACGGTATATCCCGGAAACACCCCGCTGAAGAAGGCCCTCGGCGACGGCGCAAGGGGCGTTTTTCTTTCCAACGGCCCGGGCGATCCCGACGCCGTTGAGTACGCGAAAAAGCTGGTACGCGACATCGTGAAGGAAGAGATCCCCTGCTTCGGCATCTGCCTGGGGCACCAGCTCATGGCGCTCGGCCTGGGCGGGCGCACCTACAAGCTCAAGTTCGGGCATCGCGGGGCGAACCAGCCGGTGAAGAACCTGGAAACCGGCAGGGTCGAAATCACCTCGCAGAACCACGGTTTCGCCGTGGACCTGGACTCCATGAAGGGCATGGACGACGTCGAGATAACGCACGTCAACCTCAACGACAACACCGTGGAGGGCCTGAGGCACAAACGCCTTCCCATGTTCTGCGTGCAGTATCATCCGGAGGCGAGTCCCGGGCCGCACGATTCGCGTTATCTTTTCGGCCGTTTTCGCGAGATGGTCGCCGCCCGCTGACGCGCGGCCTGCCGGCGCCGCAAATGTTGAATCCCCTTCGGACGTGCATTATTTTCAGAATGGAGGCCACCCGTGTCCGTCGTCACGAACAGAACCGAATCCGATTGGAATGATATCGTCATATCCTCGGGCCTTGTTCCCGCCGTTTCGGGAAACGCGGCCGTGGTGCTGGAGAAGCGCTACCTCGCCAGAGACGAACAGGGACGGGTCGTCGAGACGGCCGCGGGCATGTTCGAGCGGATCGCCAGATACATCGCCGGCGCGGATTTCCGCTACGGCGTGAAGGCCGCGGATGTGGGCGCCACCGCCACCAGGTTCTACGAAATGATGGCCTCGCTCGAGTTCATCCCGAACAGTCCGACGCTGATGAACGCGGGCAGGCCGCTCGGCCAGCTCGCCGCCTGCTTCGTCCTGCCGGTGGGCGATTCCATGGAGGACATCTTCGACTCGATCAAGAACATGGCGCTCATCCACAAGAGCGGCGGCGGGACAGGCTTTTCTTTTTCGCGCCTCAGGCCGAAGAACGACATGGTGCGCTCCACCGCCGGCGTTTCGAGCGGACCGGTCTCCTTCATGAACATCTTCAACGCGGCGACCGAGACGGTCAAGCAGGGCGGAACCAGGCGCGGCGCAAACATGGCCATCCTGGCCGTCGACCATCCCGACATACTCGAGTTCATCGCGGCCAAGGAAGACGGAAGCGTGCTTACGAACTTCAACTGCTCGGTCGCGATCACCGACGCGTTCATGAGCGCGGTGGAGAACGACGCGGAGTACGATCTCGTCAATCCGCGGACGGGTGACGCGGTAACCAGGCTTCGGGCGCGGGAGGTCTTCGATCTCATCGTGCGGAAGGCATGGCAAAACGGCGAGCCGGGCATCGTGTTCATCGACCGCATCAACGCCGCCAATCCGCTCAAAAAGGTGGGGATGATCGAGAGCACCAATCCATGCGTTACCGCCGATACCGTCGTGCTGACCTCCGAGGGGCCGCGTGCGGTACGCGAGCTCGTCGGCCGTCCATTCAATGCGCTTGTAAACGGTGTCGCACACTCGAGCACGTCCGAGGGATTCTTCGGTACCGGCGTAAAACCGGTCTTGAGACTCCGAACACGCGAGGGGTACGAAGTGCGGCTTACCGCGGACCATCCGGTCCTGCGCGCGTCCTCCGTTACGCGTCATACTCTGGAAACGGAATGGACGCGCGCGGGCGAGCTCGCGCCCGGCGATCGGATTTGCATCCACAACCATCGGGCGAATCCCGGCTGGAGCGGCCGATACGGTTTCGGCGAGGGATATCTGACGGGTCTGCTTGTCGGTGACGGAACAATTAAAAAGGACAAGGCGGTCATTTCGGTCTGGCCGCGGCGGATGGCGGCGGATGGAACGGCTCCGGCAAACACCGTGATGGCATGCGCCGAAGAATACGCGCGCGCGCTTCCCCATCGCGCGGATTTCGGAGGATTTTTCGAGGTCAGCGGGCGCGGAGAATACCGCATGTCGACCGCGGCGATCAAATCCATCTGCGACGAGCTCGGTATCGTACCCGGCAATAAACGCATCACCCCCGCGCTCGAAGCGTGCTCGTCGGAATTTAACAGGGGATTTCTCCGCGGGCTCTTCGACGCGGACGGCTCGGTTCAGGGATCGCAGTCCAAGGGTGTGAGCGTACGCCTAGCGCAGAGCGACGATGAGACCCTTCGGGCCGTGCAACGCATGCTGCTTCGCTTCGGCATCGCATCCTCCGTGTATGAGGAGCGCAGGCCGGAAGGGAAGAGTGTACTTCCGGACGGAAGGGGCGGAAGCCGGGCGTTTGGAACCCGGGCACAGCACGAGCTGATAATCGCGAACGATAATCTCCATGTGTTCAATGATATCATAGGATTTTCCGACGAGGACAAGGCCCTGCGGCTTCGCACGTTGATTTCCTCATACAGGCGGACCATGAACAGGGAGCGCTTTCTGGCACGCGTGGAATCGATCAGGCCGGACGGCGTGGAGGAAGTCTTCGACGTGCGGGTACCGGGGATAAACCGTTTTGACGGCGGCGGGATGGTGCTTCATAACTGCGGCGAGCAGCCCCTGCTTCCCTATGAATCGTGCAACCTCGGATCGATCAATCTTGCGCGCTGTGTTTCGA
>JAGODA010000054.1 GCA_017998475.1 Spirochaetota bacterium
CTTTTCAGTCTCCGGTCGTTACCCTGTACCACCACACCGGCTGCGTCCTCGCCGTCTTCCGCCAGCTCAACTATTCCCTTCGTCATGGTGGTCGCGTTTTTCAAACGGCGGTCGCTCCCCTGAACCGCAACGCAATCGGCGTCCTCGCCGTCCTCGGCGAGCTCCACTATGCCCCTGGCGGTCGTGGTCGCGTTCTTCAAACGGCGGTCGCTCCCCTGAACCGCGGCAAGTGGAGAATCCTCGCCGTCCTTCGCGAACCGCATAATGCCCTTCGACGATTCGCCGGCGTCCTTGAGCCTTCTGTCGTTACCCTGAACCGCAACGCATTCGCGGTCCTCGCCGTCCTCCGCGAGCTCCACTATGCCCCTGGCGGTCGTGGTCGCGTTCTTCAAACGGCGGTCGCTCCCCTGAACGACCACGCATTCGCGGTCCTCGCCGTCCTCGGCGAGCTCCACTATGCCCTTCGACAAGGTGCTTGCGTCCTTTAAGCGACGGTCGCTCCCCTGGACCGCGGCGAGGGGGGAATCCTCGCCGTCCTTCGCGAACCTCATAATACCCTTCGACGATTCGCCGGCGTCCTTGAGCCTTCTGTCGTTGCCCTGAACCGCCACGCATTCGCGGTCCTCGCCGTCCTCGGCGAGCTCCACTATGCCCTTCGACAAGGTGCTTGCGTCCTTTAAGCGACAGTCGCTCCCCTGGACCGCGGCGAGGGGGGAATCCTCGCCGTCCTTCGCGAACCTCATAATACCCTTCGACGATTCGCCGGCGTCCTTGAGCCTTCTGTCGTTACCCTGAACCGCCACGCATTCGCGATCCTCGCCGTCCTCGGCAAGCTCCACTATGCCCTTCGACGTGGTGGTGGCGTCTTTCAGGCGCCGGTCGCTCCCCTGGACCGCCACTCCGTCCGCGGTTTCGCCGTCCTCGGCGAGCTCCACTATACCCTTGTTGATGGTCGTGCCGTCGCGAAGCCTTCGATCGTTGCCCTGCACCACGCATTCGGGATTGTTCTCGCCGTCGGCCGCGAGGCGGGATATGCCGTGGGCGGTCGTTGTCGCCTTTTTCAGGCGGCTGTCCGCCCCCCTTACAACGCTCATCTCGGAGTAGACCCCGTCGGGACAGAGTCGAACGATGCCGTAGGTGGTCTCCGTCGCCTCGGCCAGGCGCGAATCGTTGGCCTGCACGGCGACGCCCGGTTTGTTTTCCCGGTCGTAGGCAAGCCGGACAACTCCGGGCCGCAGTTCCGAGGCGGGCTTGAAGCGCGAGTCGGATGATTGCACGGCGAGCCCCGGCCTGTCGTCTCCATCCTCGGCGAGCTGTACCACTCCCTTGAATACCGTGGTCGCGTCGCGCAGCCGCCGGTCGCTCGCCTGCACGACCGTGCCGAGCGAATCGTCGCCGTCGCGGGCGAGGCGCACCACGCCCGCCTGGAAGATGGAGGCCTGGGGGGTAAGCTCGCCGATATTATGCGTGTGGGTGAACTCGAAGGGGGCCGCGCTCACGGCGAAACCCGCGAGTCGGGCCCCGAAGGTTTTCGCCTCTATCGGCACCGTGCCCATCTCCACGCGCACATAGCGCGCCGGTGTTACGGCAGCCTCATGGAAATAGGTCGTCGCCGGCTGGGCGTTGAAGAACTTTTCCTCCACGAGCGGGGCCCACACGGTGCGGTCGGCGCTCACCTCGATTGAAAAGCTCTCGGGAAAGCCGTGGGGGATGATGCCCGCCGAGGTGAGCCACACTCCATTGACCTGGAGCGTCCTTCCCAGATCGATCTCCACGTGCTCGCGCGACGGGCCCGTTCGGACCTCGGATTCCCAGTACGTCCCGTCGGCGCCGTCCAGAAGCCTCGCCGGAGCGTGCTCGTACGACGAATGGCTCGACGCGCTCACCTCGCGGGCGCCGCCGATACCCGCCCTGACGAAACCGATCTCCGAAAAGAATTTCGCCCCGGTTTTGCGCGGTCTCGTTATGTACAGCCGGATGAACCGGGTAAGCGCCAGCGGGAGATCGAGGCGGTACACCGGGCCGTCCTCCAGTTCGTATTTTCTCTCGCTCTGCACCACGCGCCAGACCCCGCCGTCGACGCTCGCCTCCAGCCTGAAATCCTGGGGAAACGTCACCCTGCCGGCGGGCGCGGCGCCTATTTCGATGCAATCGACGGGGACCGTGTCGCCATAATCGATTGTTATATACTCGGGTACGATCGAATTGCTCTTCTGGCTGCTCCAGTATCCGTCGTCGGCGAGCACGGACGCCGCCGGATGCGCGTCATCGAGCTGGCTCGAAAAGGCGCGGACCGTACCGCCGTGGATTCTTCTCAGGCTTACGTTGACAGGCTCCATCTTTCATCTCCGGACGCGGGGATAACACCCGTCGATCATCCCTTTCGCGGAAGGGGATTGTCAAATATTTTATTGACGGTCAAAAAGTGATTGATTAAACGCCAGTCGGCGCGTACGTTCCGGGCGTATGGATTTTATCGAACAGGCAACTCCGCGGGGCATAACGCTCAAGGTATTCCCGAAAAAGTGGAATTATCTCGCCTTCGACCAGAAGGGCAAATCCATCTACGCGGACGCGTCGGGACTCAAGGTGCTGCACCGCGTACAGCTCGTCGTGTTCGTCGGCGATAATTTTTCGATTAAAAACAACGCCGGAACGGAGATGTCCTTTCTCAAGGCCACCAGGGGGCAGATCGTCATTCCCTATGTCGACACGTTGACCGACCGCAGACAGCGCTATATCTTCATTCCCGCCGAAAGCGGCATCGACCTGATCCCCCTCCGGCTGAAGGCGCTCAGGAATATTTCGCTGCTTGTTCGCGAAATAGAAACCGGCACCAAGCCCGATCATATAGTGGTGAGCGGTACGGTGACCCGTAACGACATCATCATCATTAAAAACAGGCTCGCCGACGCCCACATCATCCTTGCCGGCGGCAAGAGCGAAGACGGCGTCGCCCCCAGAGAGGAAAGCGAGATAAACAGCTTCGAGGACAAGCGCGCCACCGAGGTGGTCAAAGACGTAAACATCAACATGATGTCGAACAATCCGGTATTCCTGGCCCGCGTCCACCTGCGCGAGATGAACATCTCCAAGGTCAACCAGCTCATACTCGACTTCGACCTGTCGCCGCTCGAGGCGGAGTATATACTCAGTTTCATCTCGACGATGCTGTCCAAAAGCGAAGAGGACGCGGAAATACGGAAGAACATACCGAAACTGGAAGCCATCCAGAGCTCTCTGCGCTTTTACGTCCACCTGCTCGGCAAAAACGATCCCGAGGTCCGCGCGATGATCGAGGGAATGAACGACGCGGCACTGCTCGCCTCGTTTTTCACTCTCATCGCCAAGGTAAAGCTGCTCTATCCGGGCACGGACGACCAGCTGCTGTTCACGGAATTCGAAAACCTGTTATACGAAAAGAAATCCGTCCTTCAGGACGGGGCCTGACCTCCCCGACGGAGACACGCCCGAACCATGCGCGCACGCACGTTCAGGAAAGCCCGAATCGTCCCGCTCCTCGTCCTTCTGCTCGCCGCTTCAACGCCGGCGCCGGAAGGCGAAGCGGAAAACGGCTGGTGGCGCGTCTATTTCACCAGCCCCGGAGCGCCGGCATTTCGGAAGAACGACAACTCGCCCGACGCGGCCTTCAAGCGGCTCGTCGACCACGCCTCGCGGAGCCTGTATGGCGCGTTCTACGACATCTCCGACGAAACTATCGCCGCGCGGCTCGTGGAGGCACGGCGCCGCGGCGTCGACGTGCGCATGGTGACCGAACGGGATAACGCGAACAAGGCGCCGCTTCGCTCCCTGGTGGAGGCCGGAATACCGGTGGTCACCGACAGCGGCCCCGGGCTCATGCACCACAAGTTCGCGGTCGTCGACGGCGCGTTCGTATGGACCGGATCGTACAACCTGACACTTAACGGCGCGCGGAAAAACGACAACAACGCCGTCGCGATATATTCCCCGGAACTGGCTGAAATATTCACGGCGGAATTCATGGAGATGCACCGCGACGGCGTCTTCGGCAACAGGAAGGAGTTCGGCGCCTTCGCTTCGCTCGCCAAAAAATACCACGTGAGGATCGGGACCACCGACATCAACGCCTATTTCTCGCCCGACGACAACATCGAGCGAATCATCCTGAAGCGCCTGGCGAAGGCCGAGCGCTCCGTGCGATTCATGGCCTTCTCGTTTACGAGCGATCCGCTCGGCGAGGAGCTCGTGCGTCTCCATAAAAAGGGAGTGGACGTGCGCGGCGTCCTGGAAAGGACCGGTACGAACGGCAAGGACTCGGAATACGTCAAGATGAAGATCGAGGGGATTCCCGTAAAGGTCATTTCCGGCATCGGGCGCATGCACCACAAGGTGATGATCATCGACGAATCGATCGTCATCACCGGGTCGTTCAACTTCTCCCGCGGCGCGAACGTGCGAAACGACGAAAACATCCTCATCATCCATAATGAAGAGATCGCCCGCGCATACTTGAGCGAATTCACCAGGCTGTTCGCGGCCAACGGCGGCGCGGCGCGTCCCGCCCGGGCTCGCCCCCGCCGCCGGACATAAACGAAACACGGAGGTATACCGTGAGAACACTCTTCAAGTCGGCGCTCATCCTTGTATCCTCGATAATTGTCATCCTCGGCCTTCTCCTGCTCTACTGGTATTTCCGGCCCAACAGCGCGAACGTCGACCCCGCGCTGAAGCTCGCGACCTGGACCGCGGTGGGCGACGGAATGCACAACTCGAACACCGATATGATCTTCTGGAAGGGGCGCTTCTATCTGGTCCACGCGAACTCCCCCTATCACTTCGCCACCGAGAAATGCAAACTGATGATATGGCGCTCGAACGACGCCCGTTCGTGGGAGAAACTCTCCGAGGTGAACATCCTGGGGGAAGACATCCGCGATCCGAAGTTCGCCCCCATTGGCGGGCGCCTGTTTCTCTACGTGCTCAAGAGCACGCGGTTCATCGCCGAGCCCTACCGCACCGCCCTTCGCACGAGCGCCGACGGGGTGCGATGGTCGCCGCTCATCGACATCGAGCCCGAGGGATGGCTTTTCTGGAGGCCGAAGACGCGCGACGGCCGCGCCTGGTACGTACCCGCGTACTGGCACGAGCACGGAAAATCCATGCTCCTCAGATCAACCGACGGCGTCCGCTGGGACCGTGTTTCCGTGATCCACGAGGGTGACTGGAACGACGAGACGGCGATCGAGTTCCTTCCCGACGGCAGGCTCCTCGCGACGGCCCGCCTGGAGGGCTCGGACAGCTGGCTTGGCGACGAGCGGGCCTCTACGCTCATCGCGACCGCCGCCCCGCCGTACACCGCGTGGAAATCCGTACGGAGCCGGGTGACCCGCCTCGACGGACCGGCCATGTTCTCGTATAACGGACTTATCTACGCCGTCGGGCGTCACAACCCCGATCCCGCCGGCTTTTTCACGAATTACGGCAGCATACTCGCGCGCAAGCGCACCGCGCTCTACCGGGTGCTGGAAGACCGCCTCGTGCACCTCTCCGATCTCCCCAGCGCCGGCGACACCTCCTATGCCGGCGTCGTCATACGGGGCGACGACGCGTACATAAGCTACTATACCAGCGACACCGCGCGGGACTATCCGTGGATCATCGGCATGCTCGCCCGAAGCGACATCCTCGTAGCGAAAGTGAGTCTTCCGCTCCTCGAGCGGCTCGCGGCCGTAAAAATCGCGGAAATCCGGTAGCCATGGACCTTCTGGTCAGCGAGCTCTTCCGCTCCATTCAGGGCGAGACCACACGCGCCGGCTTCCCCTCGTTCTTCATCAGGCTGGCCGGGTGCAATCTGAACTGCGCCTGGTGCGATACCGCCCATGCCCGGACCGGCGGGCGGCGCATGAGCGTCGGGCGCATCCTGAGGGCCGTAACAAAACATCCCGGCGTCGATCATATCACCGTAACCGGGGGCGAACCGCTCTGCCAGGACGGCGCGGTGGAGCTTATGCGACGCCTGCTCGTCTCGCACGACGTACAGCTCGAGACGAACGGAAGCATCGGACTCGGCGCGGTTCCGAAAGGAGTGAGAAAGATCGTCGACGTCAAGACGCCCTCCAGCGGCGAGGCGGATTCCTTTCGTATGGAAAATCTTTCGCTGCTCGATGAACGCGACGAGATTAAATTCGTCATCGCCGACCGGACGGACTATACTTTTGCCAGGACGTTCGTTAAAAAACATCTTGCAAAGGCGCCGACGGTCGTTAATTTTTCACCGGTGAGGGGCGCGATGCAGCCCGCTGAGCTCGCCGGGCTCATACTCACCGACGGGCTCGGGGTGCGGCTCAACATCCAGCTCCACACGATTCTCTGGCCGGCCGGCGAGCCGAAAAAATGAAAGGATTGCACAATGGACTACGTGGGACACGTCATACGGCCTCCCAGCGAGGCATACAGCATGATCATACAGGTTACCGTGGGCTGTTCGCACAACCAGTGCACGTTCTGCGGCACCTACAAGGACCAGCGTTTCAGGTTGAAGGACATGGCCACCATCATGCGGGACATCGACGAGATGTCCTCGTACCGCTACGGTTTCACCAAGGCCTTTCTGGCCGACGGCGACGTGCTCGTTCTCCCCAACGAGCAGATCCTCGAGATCATTCATTACATTAAAAAGAAGAACCCATCGATCGAGCGCGTCGGCGTGTACGGGAACACCAAGGCCATCCTCAAAAAGACTCCGGAAGAGCTCGCCGCGCTCAGGCAGGCCGGGCTCGGCATCGTGTACCAGGGTATTGAGAGCGGGAACAGGGAGGTGCTCCGGCGCATCAAGAAGGGCGCTTTCCCGCACAAACAGCTCGAGGCGGCGGAGAAGGTAAAGGCCGCCGGGATGCTCCTCTCGCAGACAGTGCTTCTGGGTATCGGCGGGACCGAGCTCTCCGAGGAGCACGCGATCGACACGGGGAAGCACCTCGGCGCAATGTCGCCGCACTACGCGGGGGCGCTTACCGTCATGCTACTGCCGAACACCGAGCTCTACCGCGAGATGCGGGAGGGACGCTTCATTCTGCCGGACAAGTTCGGCCTGCTTAACGAGCTGCGCCTCATGATCATCAACATGAAGGTCACCTCACCCTGCTTCTTCACCTCGAACCACGCGTCCAACTACCTGCCCATACGGGCGAAATTTCCGGAAGAGCGGCACCGCGTGATAGCGCTTATCGACGAGGTGCTCAAGAAACGCGACGAGAGGCTGCTGAAGCCCGAACACATGCGGGCGCTGTGATATCACGAAACGGAGAGGATACGATGGATTCATCAATGGAAAACGCCATCCGATTCATAAGCGCGGAACTCAAGGAGAATCCGGGAGCAGACAAGAACGCCCTTATCGACGAGGCCAGCCGCAAGTACGACCTCAATCCCATGCAGACCGAGTTCCTGGTCAACAAGTACGTGCTGAACCAGTGAGCCTTGCGGCCGCCGTTTCAGGTAACGGCGGCCTCCTCCATCCCCTCCAGGAACGCGCGCATGAGCGCGTTGAGCCGCGCGAAGCGCTCCGGATTCGCCCGAAGCGCGCCCGCGTCCTGAGTATAGGCGCCCTCGACGAGCTCGCCGGCGCAGTTGCGCACGAGCGCCTCCACGCTCTCCGGCGTGGACTCAAGGTGAAACTGGAGCCCTATGACGCGATCGTTGTACGAAAACGCCTGCGCCGGGCAGGCGTCGCTTTCGGCCGCCCGGACGGCGCCCGGCGGAATACCGAAGGTGTCGCCGTGCCAGTGGAACGCGTCGAACTCGCGCGGGAGCCGGGCGAAGGCGGGGATTCTTCCGGCCTCCGGAAGCAGGCGCACGGGAAACCATCCGATTTCACGGCGGGCATTTGCGCGGACCGTCCCGCCGAGCGCCGCCGCCATGAGCTGGGCCCCCAGGCATATGCCGAGCACCGTGTGTCCTTCGGCGATCGACCGGCCGATGAAACGCTTTTCCGCCGCCAGCCACGGATACATGTCCTCGTCGTAGACGCCCATGGGCCCGCCCATTACGATCAGCCAGTCGAATTCGTCCATCGCGGGAAGGGACTCGTTATCGTACAGGGCCGTCCGCGAAAGCACGTGGCCGCGCTCGAGCGCCCAGTCCTTTACCGCCGCGGGCCCCTCGAAGGGCACGTGCTGTATACAGTGGATCCTCATCCCGCCACCTCCGTCGGTATGTCGCGGCTCCGGAAACAGTGGGCATATAGTAGTGAAAAGATGACGCAGGCGGGCATAAAAAAAACCGGCGCGGCCCGCAAGGAACTTAAATTTTACACTAAGGTAACATCGCCCTCAATTCGCACGTCCGCGAACGCAAAAACGCCCCGCCGTGTGACCGGCCGGGGCGTTCGGGACGTCATCCATATATGCTGAAGGAACCTACTTTACCGCGATCCGTATATTGTCCACACTTACGCGATATCCTCCTGAAACCATCACATACCCCTTATAGAGATCGGAGGTATCGGTTATCTTGGCCATATACCAGCCTTCGTTGCGAGCTTCTTTCTTATTTTTCGGAGGCTGATATACGTCATCCTGTTGATTACCGTCGAATGCGATGATAACCGCCCCCAGGCGTATATCGGCCTTTGTGCCTATCCGCGTTTTCCAGTAACTTTTAGTCCACATTTCCTTCCCGTCGTGGACCGCCATAAACTGTCCCTCGTACTTCGTAGCCGCGCTCGGTGCGGTCACGACCTTGGCGAGTGTCACCCATATCCAGGTCCTGGTGCCCAGCGGCTCTTTCGAGATAAAATAATCGTCCGGCTGGATATAATGCGCGTCGGAACCGTCCGCACCGGGAGTTTCGTATCCCTTTTTGGACGCGGGGGCGTCCGAATCGGACTTTTTACTCGTAATGGAATCGGTATTGAACGACGACACCCTGTTGAATACGTCCATGGCCATATCGCCCCTGGACGAACCCTTGGAGCTGCAGCCCGCGGCCAGTAATACGACCATCGCCACGGGCACAATAACCGCTGCTATCTTTTTCATCTGACTCCTCCTGATTGCGTTGTAATAATCGACCTGCCGGAGGGCCGGAGAACATGGCCCACGCCCCGCCGAAGGCGGAGTCGAAATGGATGAACCCGGCTATTGGGCATGTCATAATTCCGCTGTGCGCGCCTGGTCGCACTTGTATACCGATCTCCTCAATTGTCAAACACATTTACCCGCGTACGCGTTTCCGGATCGTCGATACCGGGTTGACAGTCTCCCCCGGTCCATGCTACCACTGTCGCTACACCCGGCTCAGGCCGGTCGGCGTGACATCGGACACCACACGCGGAGGGAAAATATGGAACTGCAGGAGGCGTTGACACGGCGGCGAAGCGTACGGAAATTCACCGGCGAGCCTGTGACGGACGACGAGGTCCGCGCCGTGCTGGAGGCGGCGCGAATCGCTCCTTCGTGGGCTAACGTACAGCCGTGGGAATTCATAGTCCTGCGCGACCGCAGTATGATCGAAAAGATAACGGCAACCTACGTCGAGAAGAACCCGGCGACAAAATGCTCGCTTGCCGCCTCAGCGCTCGTGGCGGCCTGCGCCCGAACGGGAGTGTCGGGATGCTACGACGGTAAGAATCTTACGAAGTTCAACGAGTGGTTCATGTTCGACCTTGGCATGGCGGTCCAGAACCTGTGCCTGAAGGCGCACGAACTGGGGCTGGGAAGCGTGGTGGTGGGCCTTCTGGACCACGACATGGCGAAAGCCATTCTCGGCCTTCCGGCCGACCGCGAGGTGGTGGCCTGCATCCCGCTGGGGCGGCCGGCCGTGGCCGGGAAGGAGGGCCCCCCGAGGAAGCCGCTTTCCGAGTTCGCTTTTATCGACGCCTACGGGAAGCCCTTCCCCGGGTGACCGGCGCCTGAAGTCCTAGTGCCCGTGGCACTCGTGCCCGTGATCGTGCGCGGCGCACGAGTTTCCCGAGTCCTTCACCGAACCGGCCAGGTAGGCCTCGGCGGCCTGGCGCACGCCGCCCGAACAGCCGCGCACCACGCGGATGCCGTGCATGGCGAGCTTGTTCACCGCGCCCTGCCCCATGTTGCCGGCGAGCATCACGCCGACCCCCATTCCGGCGAGCACCCCGGCGATATCCGACTTGCATCCGCAGCCTGCCGGCGAGGCCACCGACTCCTCGGCGACGATCTTTCCGTTATCCACGGAAAACACCGTAAAGCGTTCGCAGTGGCCGAAATGCCCGTCGACCTCGCTTCCCCTGGTTGGTAATGCCAGTTTCGTCATATTCCATCTCCTCCATTAAAGCGGGGGGCTCGTGCCCGCCCGCGGTATCACTCCTCTTCGCACGCCTTTCCGCGGCCACGGCAACGGACCCCGCGCTCCGGACAGCCGCAGTGCTCGCCATGCAACTCAACGGCGCCGCCCTCAATCCGAATCGCCCTCCCGCCCACAAGAGCCCCGGCGATCTTTTTGCGCGCCGATTCCACGATCCTTCCCAGCGTCTGGCGCGAGACGTTCATGCGCGCGGCGGCCTCCTCCTGGTACAGGCCCTGGTGGTCCACAAGCCGGACCGCCTCGAACTCGTCCAGGGTGAGCACTTCCTCCTCGAGCGCGGACGAGGGGACGCCCCGGGGCTTGTAATAGAGAACGCCGGGGTCGGCATGGATCCTTCTGCATGAGAGCGGCCGTGCCATGATGCAATTATGGGCATATGCTCATAATATTTCAATAAAAAAACCCATAACCGCAGGAAATAGCGCGGGGAAGCGCCTGCCGGTTTTATTGTTGTCCCTTCACCGCGCTTCATGCTATTCTGGCGGACGATGGTTATTCAGACCGATAACGGAAAAAAGGACGATCGGCGCATAGCGCCGCGTATAGCGCTCGCGGCCCTCGCGGCGCTTGTCGCGCTTCCGATCGTACTCACGCTCATTTCGCCCCGAAAGGCGCTGGTGCGCGAAATCGGCGGCGCGTTCTTCGTCGCGCGCCCCTTCGTGGTCGTCGGCGACCGGCTCCTCTGCCTCCGCTCGGACGAAAGCTTCCCCGCGCGAAAGGCGGCGCTCGAATCGCCCGACGAGGGCTTCCGGCCCGCTCTCGTCTCCCTCGAGGCCGTGGCGTTTATTGAAATCATCCCCGAAGCGCCGTCCGCGCCCGAAACGGCGGCCGGCCCGGTTCCCGTTACCCACCTGGGGACCTACCGCATCAACGCCTCGGGCAATCCCGGATACCTGTTCCTGGGGGTAAACAACGGCGTGCCGTACGGATCGGTGCGCTTCCCCGAATGGGGGAAGGGGGCGGTCGAGCCGCTCAAGGGGCTGTACATACGGGGGAACGTCATCGGCTTCACGCGCTCCATCACCACACCCGCCGAGAGGGAGCGCACCGGGTCGCCGACCTATTTCATCCAGGTGTACACAGGGGAGTATCGCGACGGCGGACGCACCATACAGGGACGGTACACGGTGGGGGGATCGCCGCGCATGTGGGATGCCAGAAAGACGCGGTAAGGCGGCCGCTCAGTCCTCCAGCTTCATGCTGCGCAGTATCCTGAAAAACACCGGCTTGTATTCCGGAAAGCTCTTCTCGGTGGCGGTGCCCACCAGCACGTAGCCGCGGTGCCGCTCGACCACAAGGCACAGCATGACCTTCAGTCTGAGCGCGCCCGAGCGGTGCGTGAAGACGGTCATAACGGCCTTCCGCCCGTCCAGCGTGAAATCGTTGCGCTCGATCTCGCGGAACTCGCCGAGCGCCCGCGCGATGTTCTCGAAGGTGATCTCGCGGTAGTAGGAGAGCCCCACGTCCTTCGAGAGCTCCTCCACCGAGATGTTGACGTTCTCGCGGAACAGATCTCCCTTCTCCTCCAGGGGACTGAGGGCCTGCACCACGGTGGCGCCGAGGAGCCCCTCGGTTTTTACCTCCCAGTCGTTCGGAAAGACCACGGAAAATCCCTTCGATCTGTCGCGGAAATACCCCGGCTCCTTTTTGCCGCAGGCGGCGGCCAACACGGCAAGCGCGATGAACGATACCAGCGCGCTTCGCGCGATTGAACTGGTGGACATGCGAACCCTCCCGGTGGAGAATGGGGCGACCCGAAAGGCCGCGGTCACGCATATAGCACATCCGCGTACGCATGGCAAGCGTATAATTCGACTCGGGACGGCACCGTCCCGCCGGGCGCGCGGTACGCGCAATATTTATTTGACTTTACGATACGCGCCGGATATCATCACGGCACCATCAGGAGAAAGAAGGCAAACGATATGCCCGGAAGAACGACGAAACAAGCCCCCGGGGTTAAGGCCCCGGCACCGGGCCGCGCCCGGAAGAAGGCGGCCGGGGAGCCCGATTATCTCATCGCACTCCTTGTCGACGGAACGGGTATCTACGCCTCGTGGAAGCTCTCGGACTCCCTCTACGGTAAAATCCTCCGGAAGGCCTTAACCGACTATCACGGCGACCCGTACCTCTACCTGCGTGTGCGCGCCGTCGACTCGGGGGGTCCCGCCGAGCTCGAGGAAATCCCCGTGTACGGCAGGGAGAACCGCTGGCACCTCTTCACGACGCGGGAGATGGCGGGGCGCAGGATAGTGCTCGGCCTGGCCTACCAGACCGCGAAGGGAAAGCGCGAGACGGTGCTTACCTCCACCGAGATCGACGTACCGCTCAATGACGAGGCGCTCGTGGCGCTCCTTGGCCGTCCCCTGCTCCACGACGAGCGCCGCCTGCGACTGTACGAGGCCAGCGGAGTGCGCGAACAGCACGCACCCTCCTCCCCCGGCCTGAGCTCGCCCTAGATGAAGAAGCCCCGTCGGCGGAAGGAACCCGCGGCGCGGATCGTGCTGGTTCTCCACGCGCACCTTCCCTACGCGCGCGTGCCGTCCGAGCGCTTTCCGGCGCAGGAGCTGTGGCTGTACCAGAACATGGCCGAGTGCTATATACCGCTTCTCCGCGTCCTCACGCGCCTGGCGGACGAGGGAGTGCGTTTCCCGCTTACGGCCTCGCTCAGCCCCACGCTCGTCGCCATGCTCGGCGACGCCCACTACCGCGAAAGGTTCGCCGACTACCTCGACTGCGTCATCGCGCTCGCGCGCGTGCACGCCGTGCCCGGGGGCGCCCTTAGCGATGCGCTCGCGCTACTCGCCGACCGACTGGAGGAAACGCGCGCGTACTGGAACGACGCGCGCGCCGACCTGGCCGGGCCCTTCCGGGCCCTCTCCGAACGCGGCGCGGCGACGCTCATCACCACCACCGCCACGCACGCGCTCCTTCCGGCCTACCGCTACAGCATGGCGCTCGAGCGGCTGCAGATACGCGCCGGCCAGGAGCTCTTCGCGCGCGCCTTCGGCCCCGCGCCGCGGGGACTGTGGCTCCCCGAGATGGGCTACCACGCCGGGCTCGACGAGACCCTCTCCGCCTGCGGCGTGGAGTACACCTTCCTCGAGGCGCACTCCGCCTATCAGGGAACGGACTCCCCGGAGCACGGCAACTTCATGCCCTTCGCCTCGGAATCGGGCCTGGTGGTGTTTCCGCGCGAGCT
>JAGODA010000055.1 GCA_017998475.1 Spirochaetota bacterium
GTACACACGGTGCACTTGATGCAGTGGTCGAAACTTATGTTTTCCAGTTTGATCATGGGCTAGGAGTTTCCTGAAAGAATGAGCTCCGCGGCGCGATAGCCGGTGCTGACGGCGACGCCTCCGCCCGATCCCTCTTTGATCGGGTTGTAATGCGGAAGGAGCGCCCCCGTGCAGTAAAGGTTTTTGATTCTCCGCCCGTCGTCGGTGAGCGGATTGAGGTTCTCGTCGGTTTCCACTCCGTACTCGAGGAAGGGATGTCCCTGCCGCGGGAAGAATTCCGGCGCGTGCCATTTCGAGCGCTCCGCGTGGCTGTGCACCATGAGGCCGAACACCGGCTCGCGCACACGGCTGAACTCGCTCACCAGCCCGCCGCTGAAGAAGCTTCCGGTGGCCAGCACGAAACTTCCGGCCTCCAGCGCGGAGCCGCCCCCGTTCTCCGTTACGATGGATTCCAGCATGTCGCCCGCCAGGTTTCCGCCCGTTACGGTGTCTCCGGCGATGTACACGCCGCCGAGGGCCGCGAAGCGGGATTTGAGCGCGTTGTCGATGCGCATTCCCAGGATCGAGGGCGGCAGTGTCGGGATCTCGTAGATGAGCAGACCAGTGAGCTGTTGCAGAAGCTGATGGTGGCGCTTGAAGTTGGTGATGCCGAGGAACGCGGGCATGGCCGCGAAGGCCGCGTCGCCGGCCGCGTTCCGTATCTGGCCGGCGAGGTCCTCCAGATAGCGCTCGGTGTCGAAGATGCGGGCGATATCGACCGAGCGGTACTCGAAGGGATTGCGCTGCGGGTCGCCGTAGTCCGGATAGACGATCTTTCCGGAGATTATTTCGATGTTCCTGAAAAGGACGTTGCGCCTGAGGTTGATAACGGCGAGCTCCGGGTAGAAATCGCGGTAGCCCTCGAAGTTGAGAGCGGCGATCTTGGATCTCTTCTCGAATGCCAGGCGGACCTTCTCGTTGAACACGCTGCGCTGCGAAAAGAACGTTGGCTTGAGCGTTCCGAGCGTCGTTACGTGGAAATGGTTCGATTCCTCGTTATTGTACAGCTCGATGTCCTCCATCTCCAGCTGGTCGCGGAAATAGAAGAGAGCCTCGCGCACCTGGCGGGCTCCGCAGAACGCGTAGGGATGGCGCGGGTTCGAGCCGGCGAACTCGTCGAGATACTCGAAGGGGCGGTACACGGTCCTGCCGTGGCCGTTGTACCCGAAGAGGTCTATGGACCCCGACGAGAAGTGCAGGGCGCTCATGCCCGTGGAAATGACGGCGCAGCGCGCGCCTTTTTCCTGCAGCCGGATGCCGCAGGTGAGCCCGGAAAGCCCGCCGCCCATGATCACGCAGTCGTATCTCACCGTTCCTCACCCTCTTCCGTGAACCGAACGTCGCCCAGCCCGAAGAGCCCCTGGTAGATCCAGTAGCAGAACTCGATCTCGCGCAGTGCGTCGCCCCACAGCACCGGCTTGATCCCTTTCCAGCGTTCCTCCAGGAAGTCCACGAGCATTTTGTTGGATTCGTCGGAGGTGGCCGAATCGTATTTCACGAAAAGGCCGGCCGCGCGATAGGCGCAGAGCTGGCCCTGGCAGGGGCCCATGCCGATGCGCGTCCTCCTGCGCAGGTCGACGATGTCCTTTACGTTCAGTTTTTTAAGCGCGTATTCGATTTCGCCCTCGGTGACCATCTCGCACTCGCAGATGAGCCCGTAATTTCGCTTCTCGCGGTGGAGGATGTTGCGTATGCGGTGCCCGTGGCGGTACAGTGTGGAGCCCACCACCGAGTTGGGTATGCCGGTAAAAAATTTGACCGATCTGGCCTGGTCCGCCCGCCGCTCCGAGCCGGGGAGGGCCGTTCTGTGGGTGCGGCATTTCTTTCCGACCTTCAGTTTCGCGCAGGCCAGGTCCGTCGCCATCTCCGCCATCAGGCGGTAGGTCATGAGCTTGCCGCCGGCGATGGTGATGAGCCCCCCCACCGCGTCGCGCTTCTCGTGGTCGATGAGCACTATGCCGCGGCTTATCTCACGGCCGTCCATCTCGCCCGAGACGGCGATGAGCGGGCGGACGCCGCAATAGGCGCGGAGCACCCTTGTGCGGGAGACGTTCGGGATGAGCTTCTCGGCGCTCTCCAGGAGCGTCGCTATTTCGTCCTCGTCGACGGTGGTCTCGTCGATGCGGTCGTAGTCCACCTTCTTGGATGTGGTGCCGATCAGCGACACGGTGTCGCCGGGTACGATGATGTCGCCGTCGGAGGGGACGCGGCAGCGGTTCACGACGACATTGTTGATGCGGTAGTCTATGATGACCATCGAGCCCTTTGAGGGGAACATGCGGAGCTCGATTCCGGCCGAGGCGCAGAGGTGCTGGCCCCACACACCGGAGGCGTTTACGATGATTTCTCCGTATATCTCGAACTCCTCGCCCGTCCTGCGGTCGCGGCAGCGCACGCCGGCGGCCCGATCGCCCTCACGGAGTACGCCCTCGACCTCGGTGTGGGTGAACACCGAGGCGCCGCGTTCCTGTGCGTCCAGCACATTGGCCGAAGTGAGGCGGAACGGATCGATGGTGCCGTCGGGGACCCGGAGCGCGGCGAGAATTTCCGGGTTGAGATTGGGTTCCACCCGCAGCGCCTCCTGCACGCTGATCTCCTCGCAGCGGATGCCGGCGTACTTGCAGTGCTCGATGAGCTTGCCGTGGTAGGAGGGGTCGTCTTCCGGGAGCGTGACGAAGAGCCCTCCGGTGTCCTCTATGCAGTGGCGCGCGATCTTTTTGAGTATTTTGTTCTCGCGGATGCACTCGCGCGCCGACTCCAGATCGTTGACGGCGTAGCGCGCGCCGGAATGGAGCAGTCCGTGGTTGCGGCCGGTGGTGCCCGAGGCTATATCGCTTTTTTCCACAAGTACGGCCCGGACGCCGCGCAGCGTGAGGTCGCGGAGCGTTCCGGACCCGGTGGCCCCCCCTCCTATGACGATCGCTTCGGTTTCTATTCTTTTCATCAATCCGCTTCCGCCGTTGTGGTACAGGGTGCGCGACGTGGCACTATTTCAGAATATAGCCTGAAAAGCAAACATTTCTTGTAAAAGAACGATCCCGGCCCACACGGTCATTTCAGGCCTCTCCGCGAATGATCCGCATGCCGTTATCGTGAAAAACCGCGTCGTAGAATTCCTGCGAGAGATCGAGCCCCAGGAGGAATTCGATTTCGTCCTCGCGCGGAAAGATGATGTTCGGGAAGTCGGAGCCGTACACGATCCGGTCCCTGTGCCGCTCCAGCGCGTCGTTTCCAAGGTCGAAGCGTACGGGAAGTCCCGGCAGAAACGAGAACGACGTGTCGAAGAAGAGCCGGGGGTGCGCTTCGAGGAGCCCGAAGAACGCGCCGAACTCCAGCGCGCCCATGTGCGCGACGTTGGCGGGAAGGTCCGGATACCGGTCCAGGAGCCGGGCGAAGTGCTCGAACCCTACGAATTCGTTGCCGACGGGTCCGGTCCCGACGTGGAAGAGGATGCGTTTGTTTCGTTTCATAACGAGCTCGTACATCGGGAAGAGGCGCTCATCGTGGGGATGAAAGCGCTGGACGAGGAGCTGCAGCTTGAAACCGAGCACGCGCGGGTGGTCGAGCACGCGCCTCGCCATCTCCAGCGCGTCGTCGTCGCCGGGATGATACGCGGCGAAGCAGTAGAGGCCGGGCAGCTCGTCGAGCACCGAGAGGTTCCATTCGTTGAGCCGTTTCGCGACGCCCTCGCGGTGCGCGTAATTGGAGTACACGATCGTCCCGACGTTGCGGTCCCGAAGATATTCCACGCATTCGCGGTAGTAGAGATGGTGCCGGACGTCCCAGCCGTATCGCCTGCTGAAGAAGCTCCATATCTTCTCGAAGAGACGGTCAGGGAACAGGTGCACGTGGAAATCGACGATCGTTTCGGGGAGTTTCTTCACTCCTGCCTCGTTCGGCCGGCGCGGCTGCGCCGGCGGGATTCGGTTCGGGATCCCGATTGGGGTCCGGGGACGGCGTACACGCCGCAGATGAAGGAAGTACGGTATTAATCGGGTGATGTCAATACTTATAGCGCCAAATAATTCTTGCAAAAAGGCCCCCCGCCTGTAGGCTGAATGTGACAGAAAAGAGCGAATCCACCATTGGAAGATACCATGGACAAAAACAGGAAGATAGTCGTCTCAATACTCATACTTCTCGTTCTCTCTTCGGTGCTCGCCATCATCGACATCAGCCTCACGATGCAGGGATCGGGACGCGACGGATACCGGCTGCGCTCGCCCGAAACCGGTCCCGGCGTGGGGATCGTGCGAGTCTACGGGCCTATCGCCATCGACACCGCCGGCGGCGGACCGTTCGGCGTGAGCTACGGTTCCGACGCCATAGTTCAGCGCCTGGACGATCTCGCGCGCGACCCGCGGATAAAGGCGGTGCTTGTGCGCATCAATTCTCCCGGCGGCACCGTCGCGGCGACGCAGGAGATCTACGACAAGATCATGCGGCTGCGCAAGGACAATATCGTGGTGGTGGCCTCCATGGGGGAGCTGGCCGCCTCGGGCGGGTACTACGTGGCCTCGGCATGCAATTACATCATGGCCAATCACGGCACCATCACCGGATCAATCGGCGTCATCGCCGTATCTCCCAATTTAAAAGGACTTTTCGAAAAGCTCGGCATCCGCATGAACGTCATCAAGAGCGGGCGCTACAAGGACCTTCTCGCCTCGTACCGCGACCTGGGCGCGGAGGAGCGCGAGCTCATACAGGAGATCATCGACTCCTCGTATAAAAAGTTCCTGGCCGACGTGTCGCTGGGAAGGAACATCCCAATGCCCGAGATCGAACCGGTCGCGGACGGGCGCGTGATGAGCGGCGAGACCGCCATGAAGCATCGCCTTGTCGACGAGCTGGGCTCGTTCGAGTCCGCGCTCGCCAAGGCGCGCGCCCTGGCCAAGCTGCCCGATGATTCGCCGGTGTACGACGAGGTCACCAATCCGATCGAGAGGGTACTCATGTCCCTTCAGGGGGCGAAATCGGGCTTCGACATACGCCTCGACCGCCAGACGCTCTACAATCTTCCGGCGGTGGAGTACAGGTACCAGCCATGAAGGAATTCCTTAAATCGCTCGCCTGGATCGACTATTTCTACATGGTGTTCACCGATCCGCGCAAACTCTCCGCGGCGCTCATGCGCGAACCGAGGTCGCTGCCCCTGGGCTTCGCGGTACCGGCGGTCGTTTCCATCATGGAGATCCTCGCCGTGTCCGTGCTCGGATCGCAGACGGCGTTCTTCTACACCAAGATAACCTACGGCTGGATACTGTGTTACATGCTCATGGTGTTTCAGAACATCATCGTCGGGAGTCTCGTCGATACGGCGGGGCAGGTGATGGGCTACCAGGGTAACATCCGCAACATCGTGAATATAATGAATTACGCGCTTTTCCCGAGGGTGCTTCTGCTGCCGGCCGTGCTGATTTTCAGCGTGTTCAGCTTCGCGCCGGTGTTTTTCTACGTTCTCTTCTCGCTCGCGCTCTTCACCTGGTCGGCCGCGATCGTGATCCAGGGCTTATCGGAAATGCATTCAGCGGCTTTTTCACGGGCGGTGACGGTGTTCGTTCTGCCGTACCTGCTGCTGGGGGTGGTGGCTTTTTTCACGATGGTCCTTACGGTCATTTCGATTATCGGTTATTTCACGGCCTGAGTGTCCGTGCGAGATCACGGCCCGACCGCCACGCGCTTTTTGCCTGTCGTATGGCGCTTTATTCCGTGCCGCACGCGGGTGGCGGCGCATTCACGCGCCCCTGGAAATCCCGCTTAACAGCCTGTATTCCGCGGCTTTGATTTTTCTGGCTATAGCCATGAAATTGTTGGAAATGGTCCGCATGTCCTTGCCGGTTCCCATTTCGCGGACCGCGAGCCTTTTCATGGCCTCCAGAAGACTTCGGTAGTCGGGATTGCGGTAATCGCCTTTGCTTTCCCTGAAGGCTTCTTCGAGGCTACGGCGGGCGTCCCCGGCACTCGCCGTGGTCGAAACGCGGGCCGAGTGTTCGATCAGACAATTCAGTATCTCTTCGCGAAAATCAATCGGACTCGGTGTTGCTGTCATAATGGCCCTCCGTGCGTAGATGTATTAGTATTTAATAAAATACCAAAATATCTTGTAGTAACAGTATCGTCAATCATTATACTGCGGAAATTCGAAGCATTTTATTGTGATGAGCGTACTCTGCGCCACAGGCGGCGGCGTGCGCCCGGAAACACGAAAAGCCCTTTCGGGCTTTTCATTTTTCGGCGCGGATGAGCCGGTTGTACACGTACGGTCAGCTCGCCTTGGTAACCAGACCCGAGCGGATGCAGCGGGTGCAGACGTATTTACGCATTACGCGTCCCTTTTCCATGACGCGCAGCCTCTTGATGTTCGGCTTCCAGGTTTTGGGTGTCTTTTTATTGGAATGGCTCACGCTGTTTCCGAACAGGATCGATTTGCCGCATACTTCGCACTTGGCCATGAGATTCTCCGTATTGAAAGTGATAGGCACACTTACTTGCCGGTATGTAAATTTGCAACAATTTTCCTGGAGAGGATGAAAAAATTTATGATTCATCTAAAAGGATGTAACGCCCCCCGCGGCCTTCATCACCGCGCTCTCAGGTGACGGTCACGCGAGGTTTTCCCGCGGGCTCTATTATTTCGTTGAACCATTTAAGGATTTATTATATACATACCTCTCGACGCCGAATGCGCGAATGGCGCGAAGACGGTCGTGTGCGGCCGCCGAAAAACTCTGTATTGCGATATCCCGCGGCATGAAACGAAGGCAGACCACAGGCGATGCCGGATCGACGGGCATGGCGTACTATGCCGTCCCGGCGATTGTCTTACTGGCCGTATGCGTCGGCGGCTGGTTCCTGGTCGGCCTGCTTTCGGAGTACGGGGAGCGGCAGGAACGCGCAAACGTCATATCGAGAGCGGTCACCGCGGCGTCGACCATCGATCCCGGACTCGTCGGCAGCCTGAAAGGCTCCAAAGCCGATGAACGGACCGCCGCGTATCTCGCCCTTCGGCGGCAGATCGCCGGGATAAAGCGTTCCAATCCCGATGTGCGCTTCGTATACCTCATGAAGAAACGCGATGGAATTGTCGTATTCCTGTCCGACTCCGAGAACGAGGACTCGGCCGATTACTCCGCACCGGGCGACCCGTACCCGGAGGCGTCGCCCGCGCTCCTGATGATATTCGATAACGCGCGCCCGTTCGTCGAAGGGCCGATACGCGACAGGTGGGGCACGTGGATCAGCGCTCACGCCCCCGTTCTCGACCTTCATTCCGGACGGGTAACCGCCGTTTTCGGCATGGATATAGAGGCGCGCAGATGGCTTGCCGTCATCCGCACCTACGGGATATTCGGAATCGTGATCGCCGGACTCGTGGGAATGATAAGCGTCGTTTTCATCGCGACCTACCTTATACAGCGGCGATCGCGCGAGCGGATAACCCGGCTCAATTACGAGCTCGGGCGCGAACTGGAGGAGCGCTCCGCGATCAGTGCGGCGCTGGAGGAGAGCGAACGAAAATACCGATCCCTTTTCGACAAAATGCTGAACGGTTTCGCCTATCACAGGATCCTGACCGATGACGACGGCAGGCCCGTGGACTACGTGTTTCTCGAGGTGAACGACGCCTTCGAGCGGCTGCTCGGAGTCCGCAGGGACGCTATCATCGGCAGGCGGGCGACCGAGCTCATTCCCGGCCTCGACAGAATGGACTTCGACTGGATCGGTTTTTACGGTCGGGTGGCGCTCCATGGAGAAGAGCTCAGGATAGAGAAACCGATACGCTTCGGGGGCCGCGAGCGCTGGTTTTCCGTGTCCGCCTACCGTCCCGAGCCGGGCTATTTCAGCGTGGTGTTCGAGGATGTCACCGAAAAGAAGAGGCTGGAAGACAATCTCCTCTCACTGTCGCTGACGGACGAGCTTACCGGGCTCTATAACCGCCGGGGATTTTTCACGCTGGCCGAGCAGGAGTTCCGCGTGCTGAAAAGGACGGGTCGCAAGGCCTGCCTGGTATATATCGACCTGGACGGTCTCAAGGCGATCAACGATTCGCAGGGGCACGAGACAGGCGACACCTATATACGGGCCGCCGCGGAGGTCCTCAGGGGATGCTTTCGCGAATCGGACATCATCGCGCGCGTCGGCGGGGACGAGTTCGTTGTGTTTCCCATAAACGCCGACTGCGAATCGACGCTCATAATCGACAGATTGAAGAACTGCATTGAATCCTTCAGGGTGAAAAAGGGGCTTCCGGCCCTTTCGATGAGCACGGGGATCGGCCATTATAATCCCCAATCGCCCATGACGCTCGAGGATCTGCTCAAAGAGAGCGATCGCGCGATGTACGCGGAGAAGGAGCGAAAACGACGGAAGTAAGCGGCCGTGGCGCGGAACGCGTCCGGACCTGCCATCATCATCACTATTCCGGAGGGTTTATGGGGGCAACGGGGAGTAACGCGGGAAACGAGGTCAGGCTTGAGAGGCCGATCAATCTTGCGGGAGGAGTGGCGCTGGTTATCGGCGGCGTCATCGGCATGGGGATCTACGCGCTCATCGCGGCGGTCGGCGCGTACGCGGGGAGCACCCTGTGGCTCGCGTTCATTCTGGCCATAACGGTTTCGGTGGTGGGCGTCGCGCCCCTCATCCAGCTGTCCAGCGCCATGCCGCGCGCCGGGGGCGGCTACCTGTACGTCAGCAGGCTCATCAATCCCGCGACGGGAACGGTCACCTCGTACCTTGCCATCCTCGGCGGGTCCAGCTCCACGGCCATGGTGGCGTACGGGCTTTCGAGCTATATCGCTCCCTACCTTCCGTGGAGCGTGCCGGTGCACGTGCTGGCGGTCATCGTACCTCTTCTTTTCCTGGTCCTCCTCTTCTTCGGGCTGAGGCTGGCCACATGGGTGCAGGTCATCATGACGGCCCAGCTCATCGTCGCGCTCGTCTGGTACGGCGGCGCGGGCGCGATTTCTACATCGATCGACTTCGCATCGAACATGCCGCAGGGCGTCGGCGGGCTGGTAATGGCGACAATACTGAGTTACAGCGTCTGCATGGGCTTCCAGGTGATCGCCGAGATGGGCGAGGAGATGGTAAACGCCCGCCGGAACATCCCGCTGTCGCTTCTCATCGGCGGCGGCATCGTGCTGGTCATCTACCTGCTGGTGGGAATGGTATTCATCTCGTCGGTGCCGTACGATTTCGAGTTCATAAAGGCGATGAAGGCCCCCCTTATGGAGACCGGGGCGCGGTTCCTCAGTCCCTTCTGGGTTGCGCTCCTCAGCCTGGGCGCTCTCAGCGCGGGGCTCACTTCGTTCAACGCCGGCGCGATCGCGCTGCCAAGAGAGCTTTTCTCGCAGGCGCGCGACGGCGTGGCCCCGGAGCTCTTCGGAAGGATCGACCGGAGGACCGGCACGCCGTTCAACGCGGTGGTCGCGTATTTCGTGTTCACCGTCGTCCTCATCCTCTTCCGGCAGAGTATCGACTTTTACGGCGTGATGACGGCCGTTGGAATACTGCTCATGACGGCGCTGGTGGCAGTGGCGGCGGTACGCCTGCCTTCAAGGTTCCCGGAGCGCCATGCCGGTTCCTACTTTAAAATGAGCAGGCCGGCGCTCATCGTCGCCGCGGTGGTCTCCGTCCTCTCGTCGCTCGGTTTCGTGTTCATCGTGCTCACCGAGGCGCCGGTTGTCGGAGTCATCTACGCGGCATGGATCGTCGCGGTGCTGGTCTACTATCGCCTGCGCGTCGGCTGGCTGCGGAAAAACGGCTTCGACTGGGAGGGGACGATCGCCCGCATTCCGGGCTTCGACGAGTAGGGTATCAGGCCTTGAGGGCGCCGGCTATCAGGGCCGCGGCCGTGGGCATGTCCTCCCTGACGACGGCCATGCTGGCCACGGCACGCAGGGTCTCACGGCCCGAGGGGAGGATGTAGACGCCCGCCTCGTACGCCTTCAGCATCACCTCGACGGGATTGAGCGAGCGGTGCCCGAAGCGCACGATGTTGGTCTGAACGGCTGACGGATCGATCACGATGCCCGGAACGGCCGCCAGCTCCTCCGCCAGCAGTTTCGCGTTGGCGTGGTCCTCGGCCAGGCGCTCGCGATTGTGCTCCAGCGCGTAGAGCGCGCCGGCGGCGATTATGCCCGCCTGGCGCATATAGCCGCCGAACTGCTTCATGAACCGCCGCGCCCGTTTGACGAATTCGGCCGTGCCTGCAAGCGCCGAACCCACCGGCGCCCCCAGGCCCTTGGAAAAGCACACGCTCACCGAATCGAAATGGCGCGCGTACTCGCGTTCGGGAATACCCGTCGCTACCGAAGCGTTCCACAGCCGCGCGCCGTCCAGGTGCATGCCGAGCCCGTTCTTCGCCGCGAGCGCGGCGATCTCCTCGACGCGTTCGAGGGGCCAGACGGAGCCCCCTCCGCGGTTGTGCGTGTTCTCCAGGCAGATGAGCCTTGTACGCGGGAAGTGCAGGTCCTCGAAGCGCAGAAGTGCCGACACGGCCTCCGCGGTGAAGACGCCGCGCTCGCCCTTCACCAGCCGGCACATGACCCCGGAGAGCGCCGCGGGCGCGCCGCCCTCGTAGTAATAGACATGCGCCTGCTCCTCGATGATTATTTCGTCCCCTGGCTCGGTGTGCGCGCGAAGCGCCGTCTGGTTGGTCATGGTGCCGCTCGGCATGTAGGCCGCGGCCTCCTTGCCCAGGAGCTCGGCCGTGCGCTCCTCGAGCGCATTCACCGTGGGGTCGTCGCCGAAGACCGCGTCGCCGACCTCGGCCTCGTACATGGCCCGCCGCATGTCCGGTGTGGGTTTCGTGATGGTATCGCTTCGCAGATCGATCATGCCGGTTCCGCCTCGAACTGACGTTGTGTGCTCGACGAAGTCGGAATATATGCCCGACGGCGCCGAAAGTCAAGAGAATAAGGCCGCGCGCGACGGCGGAATATCTTGACAAAGAAGAATCGCGATGATTTCCTTTCGTCATGCTGACACGTTTCTCGGAAATAAAGGAGCGTATCATACGCGAATACCAGCCGGAGAGCATCATCCTCTACGGCTCACGGGCCGCGGGAACGGCGGATGATGAGAGCGATTATGATATCGTCATCATCAAACGCTCCCAGGACCGTCCGGCGGACCGCCGAATGGCCGTGGAAAGGATAATAGCCGACAGATCGATCGCGGTGGACCTCCTGGTGTACACCCCCGATGAGGTGCGATCGCTGTATTCAATGGGAAGCCCGTTTATCACCGAAGTCGTCGAAACCGGGAGGGTGGTCTATATGCGGAAAAATACCCAGGCGTGGATTGAAGACGCCAGAGACGACCTTGAAACCGCGCGTCTGTTATATAAGAATGGACGCCATAAGGCGGCCTGCTATCACAGCCAGCAGTCCGTGGAGAAAGTACTCAAAGCGCTCATCATCGAGAAAGGTGAACGGCCCGAGAGGGTTCATGATATCATGGGTCTTATCGCCGCGGTGAAAAAAACGGGCTGGGATATCGATTTTTCCACTGACGACATGGTTTTTCTGAACAGCATCTATAAAGGGAGGTACCCCACCGAAGAAGGCCTGCTTCCTCATGGTCTACCGGGAGAAGAGGACGCCCGGAGGGCCGTGCGCGCGGCGGAAACGGTACTGAATACAATCGGCCAGTTGCTTGAGTAACCGGGCCGGAATATACGGGAAGAGCAAACGATGGAGATCAAGGAAAAGACCACGGTCGAAGAGGCTATAAAGAAGTCGCCCGCGGTGGCGGCGGTATTCAAGAAGCTCCGGCTGGACTGCGCCTCGTGCAGGGGCGCCAGGGAGGACACCATAGAGAAGGTGGCGCTCAACAACGGGCTCGATGTAAAAGGCCTGCTCAAGGAGCTCAACCGGGCCCTGAAGGAAAAGGACTGACGGCTCCCCCATGCGCGTCATAACGGGAAGGCTGAAAGGCCGGACCATCCCCTTCAACGTGCGCCGCTACGGCGACGCCAGCGTGACCCCGGACATGATTAAAGAGGCCCTGTTCTCGGTGCTGGGGGTCGATCTCTCGGGCAGGTCGTTCCTGGACCTGTTCGCCTGCTCGGGGCAGGTGGGCCTCGAAGCGCTCAGCCGGGGCTGCTCGACGGTGGTCTTCAACGAGAAGGAGCGCCGGCGCTGCGAGTTTATCCGGGGCCTTCTGGAAGACTGGGGCGAGGACGGGGAGGGCGTGATCGTGCTCAACTTCCCGGCGTCGCGCTGCCTGCGGCTCATGCACACGCGCGGGTTGAGCTTCGACTGGGTGTTCCTGGACCCTCCCTACGAAAAGGTGCGGGGCGCGCCACCGGTGTACCGGGCGGTGCTCGCCGACATAGACCGCTACGGCCTGCTGGCTCCCGGCGGCCGGGCGATCGTACAGCATTACGTGCACAACGTGATGGACGAAACGGCGGGCTCGCTGCGCCTGCTGGACCACCGCGTGTACGGGACCAACGCGCTCGCCTTTTACGGACGCGCCGAGCATCCCGCGCCCGACGCGCCCGGGGATTGAGGAACGGGAACGCCTCCGTTATTTTTCATCGAATATAAAGAAAGGCTGGACGTACGCCCGCCCGGACGCGTACTTTATACCGCGGGAGGGGAGCAAGCGGCCGCGCTTGCCCGCCGCGAGGCGGGCGGTGAGGAAAGTCCGAACACCGCAGGGCGGGATGCCGGGTAACGCCCGGGCGCCGCGAGGCGACGGAAAGTGCAACAGAAAACATACCGCCACGCGCGAACGCGCGGGGTAAGGGTGAAAAGGCGAGGTAAGAGCTCACCGCGTGCTCCGCAAGGAGGACGGCAGTGCAAACCCCATCCGGTGCAAAACCAAGTAGGCAACCGATCGAGGACGGCCCGTCCGAGGTTGCGGGTAGGTTGCAAGGAGACGTACGGCGACGTGCGTCCAAGATAAATGGCCGCATAAACAGGATTCGGCTTACGCTCCCCTCCCGCTTTTTTCATTCGCCGTTGCCGGTTTCGCGTGGCCGCGGCCCGTTCCACAGAAAGCCCTGCCGCGTGACCCGGCGGGCGAACTCCACGTCGATGGCCCCCAGCACCGTGCCCTTGTGCAGGCCCCAGGCCGGGGCCACAAGCGTGGCCGGGGCCCTGTCGCCCAGAAGCCGGTGCACGAGGATGTCGGGCCTCAGGCGCTCCAGAAAATCCACCGCGGTCGACACGTATTCGCCGAGCGAGGGGAGACGGAATCCCCCGGCGCGGTACAGCCGCTCGAGCCCGGTGCCCGCGATGACGTGCAGGTGATGGATCTTGACCCCCTTAAGCGGCAGGGACGAAACCTCCACGGCCGTGGCCATCATGTCCTCCCACGACTCGCCCGGAATGCCGAGGATGAGGTGCGCGCAGACGGGGATGCCCCTTGCGGCGGCACGGCGGACCGCGTCGCGCGTGTCGGCGTGCGTGTGTCCGCGCCGCAGAAACGTGAGGCCCGCCTCGTGCATGGTCTGCATGCCC